>CALIIC010000024.1 GCA_938020445.1 uncultured Flavobacteriaceae bacterium
GCACACCCAATTTGATGGTGCTACTGCAGTTAGTGATTTGGATAAAACGGAAGCCAACAAAACCATAGCTACAGAATTTATCGAGAAAGTTTTACTAAACCATGAGATGGATAAAGTGACTACCTACATTAACCCGACAAACTATGTTCAACACAATCCTGGTGTTGCAGATGGTTTAGACGGCTTCGGAGCGGCAATGAAGTACTTTGCCGAAAACGGCTTGGTAATGGAATACACTAAACTTCACAAGGTCTTAGGACAAGGAAATTTTGTACTGACCATGAGTGAAGGGAAGTTTGGCAAAGGGGAGCTTACTGCATTTTATGATTTATTTAGACTTGAAGATGGACAAATAGTAGAGCATTGGGATGTCATCGCACCGATTGCACCAGAGTCGGAATGGAAGAATGATAATGGTAAGTTTTAGCAGTTTGCATGCACCTATTATGATTATTGAGGGCCACCACATCGAATTGATGAAAAATGCAGCCTTCATTGATTTTGCCCAAGACTTTCTGCCTGGAATCACAGCATTGATCATTGCCGTAAACAAAAAATTTAAATAAATAGATAATGAAGTTTATCGAACTAATAGTAGCGGAGGAATATCGGGGCATACTAACACAGTTATCAGAAGATGTTGAATTAAACCTTCAAACCGTAGGTATTGCCAAAGGGAAGGCGCAGGGTATCGAATTGCTGAAAAAACAACGTCAATACCTTACGAATGAGATCAAGGAAATAAAGGTCTTTAAACAATTTGAAGATGACAAGCACCTAGTCATTGAATACGACATCCTATTAAACAACACCTTCGATTTACCGTTAGTTGTTATTCTAGTAAAAGAAGGACCTGTCTACAGCAGCATACGAAGCTACCATTCTGTATATCCCATTACTGAGGGACATGTATTTAGAGCTGCTATTTTTAAGGAACAAATAAACCTGACCGAACCCACAGAAGTCGTAAATTATTTTGAAGGAATTACGATTGGGTCGGTAGAAGATACGATGGATACCTTATCCTTTGCTGATGATGTCTATTTTAGGGAACCAGCTGGTTGGCGTTGGAATCATAAGACCAAGAAGGGGCTTCGCGAACACTTTCAACATTTCTTTGCAGATGGTGGAGTACCCTTAAAATTTCACAACTACATTTTTGACAAAGAAAAGGGAACATTTGCCGGCGAATATAGCTGTGATGTTTGGGGCAGGGCCTGCTTTAAAGCACAAGCCGGAATCTCTATCTATGATATCAACACGGAAACAGGTAAAATAACGGGCATTCGCGTTTATGACAATGTAGATACAAGTTATACCTAGTGCGTATTTATAATGAATATCAATGCTTCTTTAGAGAAGTGGCAACAATGCTTAAAATAAAGAATTCATACAAAAAAAGAATCCCTATTCAATGCGAAAAACCCTCGTATAGACCATAATTGCGATGGTATGCTAATTTTAACTCAAATAGTTAGACAATCCTGGTGACAAAAAGGTCTATGCAATTTTTAAAAAAAAGGGATAGGCTTGGATTCCCCCATTCCCAGACTGTGCGCTACGGTATGCTTGCTACGCTTCCGAATCACAAAAATTGTGGCAATAAGGAACATGTCAATTCACAACCAATGGAATAGCACAACTTCCAATATTCCTCTAAAAAACAATATGGATACCGAAAAAATAAAACAAATAGAAAAAACACTAGATTATTTATATAAAGATGCTAAGTATGACATGGTCAAAGCAATGAAAGGTGTCGCAAAAAGTGCTTTTAGACCTATACGACCGGTACATTTTAAAGACGTATATCTTTCGATTTCCCGGGAACAAGGAGAGGATTTGGTTGCTCTTATAAAAAATAACAACATTCAAAACATTGTTGAATTTGGGACTTCATTTGGTATATCAACACTATTCTTAGCACAAGGTGTTCTTGAAACAAAAGGTTGTATTGTTACCACAGAATTAATTGAATCCAAGGCCCAAAAAGCGGTTCAAAATTTTAAGAAAGCAGGGGTAAACGACCTCATTGAAGTGAGGGTTGGCGATGCAGCAGAAACATTAAAAAATTACAATGAGCCCATAGATTTTTTATTGTTAGACGGCTGGAAGGATTTATACCTGACCATTTTTGAAATGCTTGAATCTAATTTTCATGACAAGACCATCATTTACGTCGACAATGCAGATATGGGAGAAACTCGAACATTTTTAAAAACGGTGAGTAAGAATAATAAATACCTCCTAGAACCTAAATACAATGGCAAAGTAGTTTGTATTACGCTTAAGCAGTAATTCATGTATCTGCCTTAACCGTGGCAGCAACATCTAAAATAAGAGAGATCGCTAGTGAAACAACCTAGTAATCTTGCAAGATGAAGAGGTCATAAAAACGTGGGGCATCTTAAAAAAACCAAGCAAAAATTTAAAGAAAAATCCGAAGTCCTAGAAAAAGAATTAGAGGCATTAAGGTTAAGTAAAGTACCTCGAGACGGGCCCACGAAGCGTTAAAAGGAAATTTAATATTAATTTCGACACAGGCCTGTCTGTACACTTGTCTTGCAGGCCTGTCTGTACACCTGTCATATAAGCGTCGGAGCATTATAAATCTCGATTATCGAGTGAATAAGATGAATTTCATTAAAAGAAACTACGGGTGGATGCTGGTTACCATCCTGGCCACACTGCCTTTATTTAACATTTTCAGTATGTTAAACATTGATTTTTTCAATGGCTTATCTATTAGCATTATTGAAGATACAGGATCCGAAAGCAAATCTACTTTAGGAATGCTGTATCATATTACCGGGGAATTTGCAATTAGATGGATGACTGCCGTACTTAGCTGCACGCCTTTTTTTATTGTATTTGGTGTTACCAATCTTTATGTAAGGCAAGCTATGGGCATTGCGACTGCCATTTGGAGCTTTTTACACTTTATCTTTTTTATATGGGCAGAAGGTTTCATAGAAACATTTACCCAGATAAATTATATAGCGGGATTTATAGGGGTATTGATTCTTATTCCCTTATTCTTCACATCGAATAGAAAATCGATAAGGCGATTAAAAATTAACTGGAAAAAGATTCAACGCTTCTCTTACGCAGCCATTCTATTAAGTCTAGTACATGTGGCCATTTTAAACAAAAATTGGTTGATTTATGCTATAATTGTGAGTGTTGGTTTTAGTATTAGAATACCCATTATCAAACAAAAATTGATCGCATTGCGAACTACCAAAAGAACGAGGAAAGTTTAAATAATTTATACTTAAAAAAATATGAAAATAGCAGTAACATTAGCAAGCGGACAACTAGGTTCGGCCATCATAAAACAACTTATCAATGACATTGGTGCAGAAAATGTAGTTGGTATTGCACGAACTCCGGAAAAGGCCAAGTATTTGGGTGTTGAAATTAGAAAGGGCGATTATAATAGTCGTTCAGATTTCGATAGTGCGTTAAAGAATATTGATGCCGTACTTTTAATTTCGGGCATTGATGAGCCTCAAAAAAGAATTCAGCAGCATCGCAACGTAATGGAGGCCGCAAAACAGAATGGGGTAAAAAAGATAGTATACACCAGTATTATTGGAGACGGAGAAAAAAATGCATTTAGTCCCGTAGTAGTTAGTAACCGCCAAACCGAAACTGACATCGAAAACTCTGGCCTTGACTGGGCAATTGGCAGAAATGGAATTTATATTGAGCCAGATTTAGCATATATGGACAACTATGTAAAAGAGGGCGAAATTAGAAATTGCGCCGGCGATGGAAAATGTACGTATACCAGTAGGGAAGAATTAGGATATGCATACGCCAAAATGCTTGTTGAAGAAAAACACAATGAACAGGTTTACAATCTTGTAGGTGAGCCCATTACCCAAACCCAACTTACAGATTTCATAAACCAAGTATACAACACCAATCTCGTTTACAATTCAGTTTCCGTTGCAGACTACGCAACAGAAAGAAAAAAAGAATTAGGAGAGTTTATGGGAACCGTAATTGCTGGCATTTATGAAGGGATCAATAATGGCGCCAACGATGTACATTCCGATTATGAAAATGCTACGGGCAGACCTCATAAGTCGCCGCTAGAAATGATGAAAGC
Organism: uncultured Flavobacteriaceae bacterium; assembly: GCA_938020445.1. Lineage (GTDB taxonomy): Bacteria > Bacteroidota > Bacteroidia > Flavobacteriales > Flavobacteriaceae > Pelagihabitans. The sequence goes on from CALIIC010000024.1 coordinate 4,118, forward strand.
TTTTAAAAGTAAGGAACAATGACGATTGGCGAATTTGGCCAATAAGTCCTTTATTGGGCCATTGTTGCGAATAATTTGATGTAACCATTTCCGACTAAAGCGGAAACAATCGTATTTCAAAAAATGCTATACAAGGTGGTAACAATAACCCCTGTACCATCCAGGGGAACAACCCTTACCAATTCTATTTCTTCCGTTATCTTAAAATGAAAAGGGGCTTTGGTCAGGTGTAAGCCGCTCCGCTTTTTCAGCCTTGTCCCCTGTCCTGAAATCTGTTCTTTGTTGGGTTCAAAATTGCCTTCGGGCAGGTGTTCCGTAATGATTGCATATTGAAAAGATTTAAGCTTCAAAAGGATGCTTTGTACTTCGGCATTCGAGAGATGTTGCAGTACCTGTCTCAATACGGCACAATCCCCGGAGGGCAAATCATCTACTGCGATATCCAAGCAGTGGAATACCAAATTCTCCGCTTTAAATTTTGCTTTGTTCCGTGCGATAAGTGCCGACACGATATCTACGGCAACATACTTTTTGGTATACGGTACCAATTCCTTTCCGATATTAAAATCCCCACACCCCAAATCACATACCACCAACGGTGGTTCAAAAGAAGTTAAGAATGCGGTAACCGCCCTTAAGTAGGGGGCTACAAGCTCAGGGTCGTGAGAACCGGTACCCGAATAAAAATCAGCTTGGTCGCCTCCCCATAGCTTCATTTCATACACCTGCTCCATGGCCGCTTTCGTTGGCCATGCCTTTTTTGTTCGAATGGGCTTCTCTTCGTTATGCATCATAAACTAGCGGCCTAAAACAGATCATACGGCCTTTAAAAATACCATTAAAAGAGGCACCGCACTTTACCAGCATTAATTATTCTGTAAGCGGAGCTTCTTGATACGGCTTTATTTTGGCGTTTTTAGTAGTTTTAGAAAAAGTTACGGATGAAAGGGTATTTCTTACTTCAGTTTAAGATGCTTAACCGGTCTTTGACGGCCTTTGGCTTTCCTCCCTTATTGGCATACATACTGCTACCCGTATGTTTTGTTGGGCTATCGGGCTACTTGTTTTCCAAAACGGAATTCGCCGAATATATATTTCTTTTACTGGCGTTTGCATTACTCTCCAAACAAACCGGAAGAAAAAGAAACGAATTTTTAAAGTCCTGTTTTACAAGAACAGATTATATAAAACTAAGGCTGCTAGAGAACTTCGTTTTGATGCTTCCCTTTGCCATGTACTTGATTTTTGCAAAGGCAGCCATTTTCGTTATTCCACTGGTGGTGATCGCCATTGTTTTTGTTTTTATCACCAATAACACCACCATACAATTCACCATACCGACTCCGTTCTACAAAAAACCCTTTGAATTCAGTGTGGGTTTTAGAAACACTTTTTTCTTTTTCCCTATCGCCTATATACTCACCTACATTGCTGTTTCTGAAGGTAATTTTAATCTTGGCCTTTTTTCGATCATACTGGTCTTTTTAGTCGCAATGTCTTATTATTCCAAGCTTGAAAATGAATACTATATCTGGTCTTACAGTCTATCGAGCAATCTTTTCCTTATCGAAAAAATCAAAACAGCACTAGGGTATATAACAGTCTTGGTGCTCCCAATTTTAATCACCTTGAGCATCTATTTTACAACGGAATTGACCACCTTATTCACTTTTCTACTTATTGCGTACGCCTATCTAATAACCGTAATTTTAGCCAAGTACACAGTCTATCCAAACGAAATGAACATCCCGCAAGGAATACTGATCGCCATTAGCTTGCTTTTTCCACCTATTTTAATAGGCATTATCCCATATTTCTTTTTTCAATCTAAAAAACGGTTAACCAAGCTGCTGCCATGATAAAAATCGAGAAACTCTCAAAACAATACGGCCAAATTCAAGCGCTTAAAAGTGTGAACGTCACATTCGAAAAGGGAAAAGTGTATGGTATTATTGGCGAAAACGGGGCAGGAAAAACCACCTTGTTTCGATGTATTGCCGGACTTGAAAAATATGACGGACAGGTAACATCAGATTTCAAAAACTTAAAGAATCACTTGGGGTTCTTAATGACCGAACCTTTTTTCTTTTCAAAGATTACCGGTACCGAATACTTACGACTGCTCGGCAATGCTCGAAATATAAAAACACTGAACATCCAAGAGAACAATGTATTTGATCTTCCTCTAAGCCAATATGCATCGACCTACTCTACCGGTATGAAAAAGAAATTGGCTTTGACGGCAATTCTTTTGCAGGGCAACGCCTGCTTTATTCTAGATGAACCCTTTAACGGAGTAGACATTGAAAGTAATATTCTCATCGTCGAAATAATTCGCACGCTAAAAGCACTGGGTAAAACGGTATTGATCGCATCGCATATCTTTTCAACCTTGGCCGAAACCTGCGATGAAATTCATCTTTTAGAAAAAGGTGAATTGATAAAGACTGTTGTAAAAGAAGACTTCGAGAAACTTGAACATGAAATGAGGGATGTTACGATTGGAAACAGAATTGAAAAATTAAATATTACTTAGAAATTAACCGCTGACCGCCTTCCGTATGGTAGGAAAAGTGTGCTTGGCACGGGTATTGACGGGGTTTGCTCTTTTAAAACAAAGAAGGCTTTAGCTATGCATTCTTTAATCAGCACAGAATTGCGATGGGTGCTTCTGAAGTTCGCCAAAAAAGTATTGTTAACTAATTGAAAGCCATACTTTACTCATTGCATGTCTTACAAGTTGTACTAAAGCCCTAATTTGGAACAAAAACAATACCCTAAAACATGAAACAACTATATGCGGTTCTATTATTCTTGCTCATTTTTGCCTCCTGTAAATCCCAGAAAAACAATGATTCTGATATGGACACGGTTTTATTCAACAAGGGGTTGGCCATTTTTGAAGTTATAGAAGAAACAGGTTTTGATTATGAATTGGAAAAAATAGATACTACAACAACAGCAGGTAAAATCGAGTTCGAAATCTTAGCCACCAAAAAAGAGGATATACTGGATTTTGCCCTTGAACAATTTGAACGCTTAACGGATAAGTACCCTGATTCAAAACTGTATCACAAAGCTTTATACAACCTTGCCCACATTAGTTCAATTTTAGAATATGAACAAGACGAAATCAACTATCTGAAAAAGATTTTAGCCAGCAACGCCAATGATAAAGAAGACAGTGGAAGAAGAGATTTAATGTCAAATCCTTATGCAAATTTTAAAAATGAGGCAAGCGGTCGATTGACAGAAATCTACATCAGAAAAGGTGATTTCGCAAAAGCCTTAACCTATCAGAAACTAAATGAAGAGTATCCCCTTCAACATTTTTGTGGAAATGCCTATGCGGAAGACGAACTAAAAACTGCAGAAAAATATGCCAAAATCTATAATGGAATGGGAGATACTGAAAAAGCCTTGCAATATTTACTGCCCCACATCTTTGATAATGGTTTGGCCAATAATTCGTTTCTTGTAAAATTGACGATTGAAACATTAAAGAAAGAAGATGACTTCGCTGCTATTAAGACGGAATTCAATAAGGCCTTAAATTCCATTTATTCAAAAAAAGAACACAAAGATGATGAATGGACAAGTCATTACATTCGTTTTCAAGGTACTGAAATCAATGTGCCGATTTGGAACCTACAGGTTACAGCAAACCAAAAAGAATTCAATGCCGAAATTGAAAAAACAATTTTAGAATCAGCATTTTACAAAATGCTAAACGAAGAAAAATAATATATGTCCGCTGAAAGGTAGCGAAAGGTAACAGACTATCGGCGACAATAAATAGCACCAAACAGCCTGGCAAAAAAGAGGTAAAAAAACAAAAGCGACTCCTAAAGTTGAAAGTCATGGAAAACTATCAATTCATCAAATAACACCTTTACCGCTTCTCTCCTAAAAACGGACATTATTTCTACCGTTATTTTATACAGTCTTAAAAGGTATAGTATTGAAACCGCTTTTAAAAAAAAACGCAGTTAACTGCGTTTTTTTATTTACATTTGACAAAACCACCGTGTTTATGCAAGACGATTTGATCAGAGCTTTAGGCTATGCCAACCTCGATACACGCTTAAAACGTATCAGTGATAAAATGTCGCATAGCATACGAGCCATGTACAAACAGTTAAATATCGATATAGAACCGAACTGGTATTTGGTATTGGTACTTGTAAAAGAAACACCCACAATCTCTGTCATGGAAATAGCGAACCGTTTAAAATTCACCCACCAGTCGATCATTACCATGACCAATAAAATGTGTGCCAATGGGTACCTGATCCATTCAAAAGATAAAGTCGATAAAAGGAAAACCGTTTTTCGGCTCACTGCAAAAGCGGAGGAAAAACTACCCACACTGCTACAAATATGGGAACATGGGAAAGTAGCCATCTTTGAAATGCTCGATAAGGATATTTCCATCATCAAGCATTTGGAAGTGCTCGAATCAAATTTAGAAAAACAATCATTCGGAGAACGGATGCTTGAAAAATTGAAGGCATAAAATCATGAAAAATCATCAGTATCAAATAAAGGTAGCATGGACCGGAAATGACGGAAATGGCACCCAAAACTACACCTCCTACCGCAGAGACCATACGATTTACGGCGAAGGGAAGTATACGGAAATCCAAGCGTCCTCAGACCCCTCGTTTTTGGGAGACCCATCAAAATACAATCCTGAAGACCTCTTTCTGTCTTCCATAGCGGCCTGCCATATGCTGTGGTACCTGCATTTGTGTTCCGTTCATAAAATCGTAGTGACCGAATATACCGATCTGGCCAAGGGAACCATGGAAGAGCTTGAAAATGGCAGCGGTCGATTTACCAGTGTTACCCTGCACCCCAAAGTAACCATCACCGACACCCATCAGATTGCGAAAGCCAATGCCTTGCACAAAGAAGCGCATAACATGTGCTTTATAGCAAACTCATGTAATTTTAACATTGACCATGTGCCCGAAACGATCGTAAATTGAACAAACCGATAGACGTCTTTAAACTTTCTTAAAATAGCAATGGAAATAAACAAGGTAAACCTACATTCGAAATTAAAAACATTCAACGAGTACTGGTCTCCTAAAATAGTGGGGGAACTGAACGACCAATTTGTTAAAATCGCCAAGTTCAAGGGCGAATTTGTGTTGCATACGCATGAACAAGAAGATGAACTCTTTTATGTGATAGAAGGGGTGCTTTTCATTGCCCTAAAAAACAAAACCTTGGAACTAAATGCCGGCGAATTTGTGATTATTCCCAAAGGGGTACCCCACAAACCATTTGCACCGGAAGAAGTAAGCGTACTCCTTTTTGAACCGGCATCAACCTTAAATACCGGTACTATTAAAAACGAACGCACGGTTACCGATCTGGATAAAATTTAGGCTAAAAAAGAATGAGATTTGCACATACAAATATTGTGAGTACCGATTGGAGAATGCTCGCAGATTTTTATATCAACACTTTTAATTGTAAAATGATACCACCCAAACGAAAACAGTCCGGCAAATGGCTCGAGGAGGGAACAGGTGTACCGAATGCCGCCTTGGAAGGTGCGCATCTGGCACTCCCAGGATACGGTGAAAATGGCCCAACACTTGAAATCTACCAATATGAGATGGTTGCACAGCAAGGACTCACAAAACCGAATACAAGAGGTTTTGGGCATATCGCCTTTGAAGTGGATGATGTAACGTTCCTTCTTCAGGTTTTGATAAATAATGGAGGGCAAGCGGTCGGGAAGGTCACGAAAAGAACAATTCAGGGTGTTGGAGAAATTACCTTCGTATACGCAAGAGATCCGGAAGGAAATTTGATAGAATTGCAAAACTGGAATTAAACCAATTTAATACAAAACCAATACCGTAAATTAAAAGTTACCATCCATGAAAAAACAGTTTTTACTACTGATTACTGCCCTTCTAGCGTCCTGTTCTTCCACCGAAAAAATAACCAATAACGGAGCAACACGTGTATTAAGGACAGGGGAAATCATGGAGATGAATTCAGAAGAATTTTTAGTACAAAACAATACGTGGTCCTTGGAAACGACTGCACATTTTAAATTCTATTTTGACAAAGCGATTTCCAAGGATATGCAGGAGAAGGTCATGAAGGCCCAAGAACTGAACTATCAAGAAATTACCGCTTTGATGGGGTTAGCCGATACGCCTTTAGTGAAAATTAAGTTTTGGCTTTTTAAAGATGCCGCCCAGAAAAAGAAATTAACCCTAGTAGGCTCCGATGCACATGCCATAAGTACCTTCCCTGCTGTATACTACCTGCCAAAAAATGCTACAGGAGCGCAAGAGGTAGGTCATGCAATTACCCAAAAATTTTGGGGGTTTATTCCTAAAACAAGTAATTATGCATTGGTGCTCGACGAGGGATTCAATTATTATATTGACAACGAGCGGTTTTATCAGCAAAAACTCATGGAAAAGGTGAAGGTACAACATGCCATTCGACCCATTAATATTGAAAAAGTGATTACCGAAAATGATGGTCAAAGGGCAAGAGGGGTAACAACCGGTAGCCACGAAGTTGATGAAAGTTTAATTTCGGGCGCTTTCGTACAATTTCTGGTGGAAGCATATGGCGCCGATAAATTTTCAATGCTATGGAAAAAAGCCGTTACAAATCAAAAAGCCGATGTCGCAATTTTTGAAGAAGTGTATCAAAAAAACATAACCGAACTAGCTAACAATTTTATTGCTCTTCTCAACTAAAATGACTGTGCCGACATGCTTGATGATAGTGTGATGCGATGGGTGGCCCTATATCTAGAGCTCCAACGGCCCTCTAAGCCGTAACCTTGTACCGCTAATAGTAGCTCTTTTTATCTATCTCCTACAAGTTCTTACCTTCTGTGGTCATTCTTCAAAGTCTCCCCCAAATTCCTTACCTTCCTTCCACTAAAAACCCAACCATGATACGTATTCTTTTCTCTGTAGTAATTCTACTTGTCTTTCACTCAGGAATCGCCCAGGAATCCATCACCGGATTTACACCTGAAAGCGCAAAAAAACAACAGGCCTTGGAAAAAACTTTCGAGTCGAAACTCAATGCCGACAACCTCGATCAATGGATGCAAAAAATGGCCGCTCAACCCCACTGGGTGGGAACGGACTATGGCCGGGAAAATGCAGAATGGATTCAAAAGCAATTTAAGTCATGGGGATATGATGCCAAAATCGAGACCTATCACATTCTGTTTCCGTTTCCCAAAATACGTTTGCTTGAGTTAACTGCCCCAACCCCCTATACTGCCAAACTCACGGCCGTACCGGTTGAAGGGGATGAATTCACGGCACAAGGAGAAGCCTTACTTCCCAGCTACAATGCCTTTTCAACTGATGGTGACGTAGAGGCCGAACTCGTATTCGTGAATTATGGTATTCCCAAAGATTATGAGGAATTAGATAAATTGGGCATTGATGTGAAGGGAAAAATCGTTATTGCCAAGTACCAAGGTTCATGGAGAGGCATTAAACCCAAATTGGCCGCGGAGAAAGGAGCAATTGGTTGTATCATTTATTCCGACCCTAAGGATGATGGCTATGTAAGAGGCGATGTATACCCCAAAGGGGCGTTCAAAAATAAAACAGGTGTACAACGCGGTTCGGTAATGGATATGCCCACCTACCCTGGCGATGTACTTACGCCTGGCTACGGTGCTACAAAAAATGCCAAACGCCTAGATCGCAAAGACGCGCCTACCATTACAAAAATACCCGTGTTGCCGATTTCCTATGAAGACGCCTTACCTCTTTTGGAAGCCTTGGATGGCCCGGTCGTTCCAAGGTCTTGGGTGGGCGGTCTCCCTATTACATATCATGTAGGACCCGGGCCTGCTAAAGTACACTTGAAACTCGAATTCGATTGGAAACTCACACCGGCCCACAATGTAATCGCTACCATGAAGGGCAGTGAATTTCCCGATCAATGGGTCATGCGCGGCAACCATCACGACGCATGGGTGCACGGGGCCAATGACCCTATTAGCGGTATGGTCGCCCTAATGGAAGAAGCACGTGCCGTAGGAGCCTTGGCAAAAGAAGGCAATAGGCCCAAACGTACGCTGGTATATTGCGCTTGGGATGCTGAAGAACCTGGCCTTATTGGATCTACCGAGTGGGTAGAGCACCATCAAAAGGAGCTGCAACAAAAAGTTGTCGCTTACATCAATACCGATGGGAACGGTCGTGGATTTTTAGGGGCCGGTGGATCGCACAGTTTACAAAAAATGGTCGGTGAGGTAGCTGGGGCGGTAACCGATCCTCAAAAAGGAGTTTCCGTTAAAGAACGTAGAAGCGCGGTTGATCTGATCAATGGCCGAAGCGAAGAATTTAAATTATACGCCCTCGGCTCTGGTTCTGATTATACCCCTTTTATACAACATGCGGGCATTGCGGCTCTGAATCTTGGTTTTGGGGGAGAAAATGCCGGAGGGGAATACCACACCATTTATGATACCTACCCGCATTACAAACGTTTTAAAGACCCTGGTTTTGCCTACGGACTCGCCTTGGCGAATACCGCTGGTCGAATTACACTCCGTATGGCCAATGCCGAAGTGCTGCCCTTTGAGTTTTTACAATGGCATGAGACTGTATCGGGCTATCTAAAAGAAATCATGAATTCTTGCACAAGCATGCGGAAAGATGTTGAAAAACACAATACCATGGTCGATAAAAATATTTTTGAATTGGTTTCAGATCCAAGGAAATCATTTGTAAAACCAACAAAAAAAGCGACCATCCCCTACCTCGATTTTACACCCTTGCAAAATGAACTTTCCAAATTAAAAGGGACGATTCAGACATGGCAGAAGACTGACAAAACCAAGCTATCGGCCACTAACCTACTAAAAATGAACAAGCAATTGATGCTTGCCGAACAAGCACTCACTTCTGCAAAAGGACTGCCACGGCGTTCGTGGTATACACATCAAATATATGCCCCCGGCTTTTATACAGGGTACGGGGTAAAGACATTGCCCGGAGTTCGAGAGGCCATTGAACAAGAAAACTGGAAAGAAGCGCAAGAGCAAATTGGCGTTTTAGCCAATACGCTGAAACAGTTTGGCGCGCATATTGCAGAGATGAACTCTATTCGGTAATCACTTACCTACCAAATGCCAAGAATAGTCTTTGAATTGATAGTACGGAACCTTAGCGTATTGGAAATTGAGCCGTAATGATTGATTAATGAAAAAAAGCTACCTCATCATTCTATTGACTACCATTGCCGCAACCCTCTTTTTAAGTTGTGATACCGAATCGAAACCAATACAAAAACTAGGTTCAAAAGATCAATACAAAGAGTCGATGGTTTCGAGTCAATTTTTCGAGATAAACACAGAAAAAGACACAATCCTTGAGGGAGAAGAAGGTACTATGCTCGTATTTCCAACGGGCGCTCTAATAGATTCGCAAGGAAGCCCGGTACAGGGAACTGTCACAATTGAACTTGCAGAAGCGCTTTCTCTTAGCGATATGTTGGCAAGCAACCTTACCACTACCTCAAAAGGTCAGCCATTGGAAACTGATGGCATGATTTTTTTTAATGCCACAAGAAAGAGAAAGCAATTATTGATAAATCCAGAAAACCCAATACGTATTGAAATTCCGACAACCAAAAGAAAACCAGGTATGATGGTCTATCAAGGAATACGGGATGAATCGGGAAATATGGATTGGATAAATCCCAAAAAAATTGAAAGCCGCTTAATTCCTATAGCAATTAACAGCTTGGATTTTTTACCCAAAGGCTTTGCGGAAGAAGTCGAAAAAGGAATGCCTTTTAAAAACCACGAAAAAGCAACTTTTGCTCTAATCGATAGTCTTTATTATAGCTTTTCATTTTTAGATATAATTCCCGAATCGGTTCCTGAAACGGTTTCTAAAATCGACATTAACGAGTCCTACTACGATTCTATAAAACAAAATTATTTAGGAGCTGAAATTGATTCGCTCCTAGCCGATTCTAATGAATATGGCCGGGCGTATGGTGACAGTATAATCTTCGAATATGGTGTAGACCCAGCAATTATCAAAACAATCCGTTCCGATAAATTTGAAAACACCTTAATCGCTACTCGAGAATTTGAAGAACGACTGCAACTAATGTTTAAAATCTGCAGAACCGATATAACTGATATTTATTTAAAAAATTTAGACAAGAATTTGTACGAGTTAGACAGTCTTACGGCTGTTTTACTTCAAGGGAATCGTTATCAAAAAGCTTTTCAATCTTTTTCAGAACAGCGTTTAACTACTGTAGAAGGGCCAAGTGTTAATACAAAACAATTAAAACAATACTATGAAGAACGCTTAAAAAAGATTAAAAAGGAATTGACGGTTCTAAAAAACAAAGCCATTGAAGCAGAAAATAAAAAAGATGAAGAAGCCCAAAAGATCTTAGATCAATATAAAAACCTTCTCAATCGTCGTGAAAAGTATCGCATGGAAACGTATGGTTTTGAAATGACAGAGACTGGTTGGATCAATATTGATATTGGAATCGAGCCAAAAGATTGGGAGTATCAAAATCTAACTGTAAACATCACCAATGCTGAAGATTATAAAAACATACACACCTATATCGTGTACACTTCAATAAAAAGTCTATATCGATTAAATACTAAAGATGAAACTACTTTTTATGTAGGGAATCAAAACCGACGAGAAATGATCATGCCTAAAAATGAAAAAGCGGTTATAGTAGCATTAAGTTTTAAAGAGAAACAACCTAGTATCGCCGTAAAAGAGTTCACAACCAATACAGTACAAGAATTAAATTTACAACTCACAAATACTTCTGAGGAAAAATTCAACACAATCTTAGAAGTTTATCATGATTACGGTTCAGAAAACCGAATAGAAGAAGATCTTGCCTTCCTTAAAAAACTTAACAAGGAACAGCTGCGACAAGAAGAACTGAAGAAAGAATGGGCTTACCTTTCGAAACTAAGGAGCGTAGCATTCCCCATTGACAGTACTTTTATGTATTTTAATAGTGATTTTCAAATAGACATGAAGGTATGTACACCTTATGAGGACTTTTCCGGCATTCAAGAACAAGAATAATCAAAAGTGTTCCAATGGTTTATTGGTTAATATTATACTAACTTAATTTTGCATACTATGAGCTCAAACTATACAAAAATATTTAGCGGTAATTCGTTGTTAGGCAATCGTATCATCGCTGAACTTAAGGAAGCGGGCATCGAAGCTGTCGTAAAAAATCAAGGGGAATCGGCACGATTGGCTGGTTTTGGAAACACCATGACAGGCCATGTTGAACTTGAGGTACATCAAGACGAACTCGAACGGGCTACTGCCATTGTCACCGCATGCACTGAAGAGACCTAATGAAGTTTTAAGCGATTTGTAATGGAGTGTCTTTGGTAAGCAACTGTTTTACCAGTTTGCCTAACTGCTCCAAACTTTTGTCAATGCTTTCCGTCCATAACATTCCGTAACTTAAGCGCATGCAATGTTTGTACTGGTCTTGAAGCGTAAAGATGTTGCCGGGAGTAAATGCTATATGCCGGGCCAGGGCCAAATCGTATAGTTCTTCTGTATCTACGCTACGAGCAAGTTCGACCCATAACAGAAAACTACCCTTAGGCTTGCTCACCCTAGTACCTTCGGGGAAATACTTCCCAATCGCATGAATATATTTGATACTGTTGGCATGAAGTGTTTCCCGTAAACGACGTAGGTGGTGATCGTAACGACCATTTTCTAAAAAATTGGCGACCGTTTCTTGCATAATGGTAGGGCTAGAAGAAGAAAGGTATAACTTCAGTTTCATAACCTCGTCAAAATACCTTCCTGGGGCTACCCAGCCTATTCGATACCCGCCTGCAATAGTTTTGGAAAAAGAACTCACCCATAGTACCAAACCGGTATCATCATAAAATAAGCAGGGAGTCGGCCGTTTTTTTCCATAGTAAATCTCTCCACAGATATCATCCTCGATCAAGGGTATTTCATGGGTTTGTATCAGACCTACCAATTTTTTCTTATGGTCTTCGGGCATTACGCTTCCCATGGGATTGCTAAAGTTACACACCAATAAAATGCAGTGAATACGTTGTTTTTTAAGGACGTTTTCCAAAGCCTCCAAATCAATACCAGTAGCAGGATCTGTCGGGAGTTCCATCACTTTCAGGCCCAAGGTATTCGCCAATTGAAGAATCCCGTAAAAAACCGGACTCTCCACAATAATCGTATCCCCCGGCTTCGTAACTGCCATTAATGAAAGTGATAATGCACTGGTACAACCAGCTGTAATGACCACATCTTGTTCACTAAGGGCACCTCCCCATAACATGGTACGCTTTGCAATTTGCCGCCGTAAGTTCTCACTCCCTTGAATGTTATCATAATACGTACCACCCGCGGGTAGCTTGCTGACCGTTTCGTGAAGCGTCTTGCTCAATTTTGCGACAGGTAACAGGTCAGCTGCCGGTACGCCCAAAGACAAATTTACCAATTCGTTATTGCTCAGATTTTGATAAAAATCAATAATCATTTCAGTAACACCTTGCTGCACCGCCTTTTTCTTAGGGTTTGATTTTACCGGGCAAGCGGGTATGCGCTCCGCGCAATAGGATACATAATAGCCAGACCGCGGCCTGGATTCTATAAGACTCTTAGCCTCCAATCGATAATAGGCCTGTAGCACTGTACTGATGCTTACACCGTACGCTTGTTTCAACACCCGAACCGAAGGCAATTTATCACCTGTGGGCAGAACACCTTCAAGTATCTGCTGTTCTATATGCTTGGCGATGTCATTATATAAATAGGTGTTTTTTTCCGTTTTCATTGGCAAAAAATATATCTGTACTGGTCAAATTTACAAAAACTGAATCTGTTATGGTGTTTCTTTTTAATCGAACTTTGAGTATTGTTATTGTAAGTTCAAAATCACATCCAATGCAAGGGTACTCACACAACATTCCTGTTCCCGCCCAAATAAGCCATCTAATAAAGCATATTTGGTATGCAAACATTGGTGCGAATAATCAAGTAACACCGGATTTTCTGATACCACAATTACATCAAGAGTTGGTGTTTCTTTTTAAGGGAGCATATCGAAAACGAAAGGGATCCTCTAAAGACATGGCGTTCCAAATTAAGGAATCCGCTGTGATCGGCATTCAAGAACAACTGATTATGAGCCGTCCTATCGGCAGCGTTAAAAGTGTTGGCATTCAATTTCATCCAATGGCGTTTTACAGACTCTTCGGAGAAAAAGGTGCAAACACCCTAAACAAACACCTTCCATTGCGAAAATTTGGCAACGATTCGCTATTGCTACTACATGATCAATTGGCAAAAGCAACTTCCCAGGATGAAATTTCTGAACAGATCAAGCTCTTCTTTTTAAGTCTTGAGAAGAATACGTCCTTATCCGAGGCCGGTAAAACAACTAAAAAATGTATCGAAACCCTGCAATTGTTCAAGGGCGAAGTAGATTTTAAAGAATGGGCACGGCTCAACTATATGACACTTGCTGAATTGGAACGTTGTTTTGAACAGTTCCTTGGTCTTTCCTTACACGAAGCCAAAACCATTGTAAAGACTGAAACAAGTTATCGGCGCTCCAATACCCATGATGATAAGGATATCGATACCGGTTCCCCCTTAAGAAATTTATTAAACGATATTGGTATGGGAACGCCAGACCCCTGTGATAAACCATAATATCAGCCGTTCAGTACGCTCGCATTATTATTAGACCATACATGAAAAAACAAAAACACATACAAACGCAACTATACCTAGACAGTGCTAACGAACAATTGTTCGAAACAGCGCAAAAATTGGGGTATGAATACTTGACAACGGTCTTTGACCGCACTGTTTTCCCTACTGAAAAAGCACTTGCCGATTTAGAACACTTTAAAGAAACAATGCCCAATTTGCCCACCCCGGCGAATGAAGTGATTCAATTGCTGAATACCTATGGCTCCCCTGCCACCGTTGCTACCCTAGGAGCACGTTATTTTGGCTTTGTTTCCGGAAGTGCCGTCCCGGCAGGGCTAGCGGCAAAGAGTTTGGCAACTTTTTGGGATCAAGCTCCGGCAATGCAAGTACTTTCCCCTATTGGCTCCTTCTTGGAAACCATTGTTGAATCGTGGCTAAAAGAACTGTTCAACCTTCCAAAAAACACAGTTGCAGGCTTTGTAAGCGGCACTTCCATGGCAAATTTTTGTGGCTTGGCCGCCGCACGATATCGCCAACTCTCCAAACTAGGGTGGGATATGAATGCACAAGGTATTTTTGATGCACCCAAACTGCGGATTGTTACCGGGAGACATGCACATTCTACAATTCTAAAATCGATTACGCTTCTTGGTTTCGGAAAAAATAATATTGAATGGGTCGATGTGGATGATCAAGGGCGCATTCGACCAGACCTTATTCCGACATTGGACGATAGTAGCATCCTAATTCTTCAAGCGGGCAACGTGAACAGCGGCTCCTTCGATGATTTCGAAAAAATCTGCGAAAAAGCCAAAAATGCCGGCGCGTGGATCCATATCGATGGGGCCTTTGGCCTATGGGCGGGAGCGGTGGAGAAACTGTCCTATCTAACCAAGGGGATCGAACATGCAAATTCATGGGCGGTAGATGGGCATAAAACCCTCAATACTCCCTATGATAGTGGTATTCTATTATGTAGTGACGAAGAAGCGTTACGGTCGGCCTTACATATGAGCGGTAGTTATATCGTAACAAGTGAGGAACGTGACGGTATGTTCTACACTCCTGAAATGTCCCGAAGGGCACGCGTGATTGAGCTGTGGGCCACTATAAAGAATCTAGGAAGACAGGGCATCGATGAAATGGTATATGGTATGTGCGAAAGGGCACAGCAATTCTCTGAAGAACTATCTGCAATAAAAGGTTTTACCATTCTGAATGAAGTTGTTTTCAACCAAGTACTATTACAATGCGAAACAGATGAGATTACCCAGAAAACGATGGAAGGTGTTCAAGAATTACGAGAATGTTGGGTAGGCGGTTCAATGTGGGGCGGAAAAAAGGTTATTCGAATCAGCGTATGCTCGTGGGCCACCACGGCAAAGGATGTGAGTAGGTCGGTACGGTCTTTCAAAAAAGCACTGCAAGAAGCACAACAGCTGCCAATAGCGCAATAGTGGTACATATCGCAATCTGCTTTTTCGCTTATTAAAAGTACCCATGCGCGTGTTTACCTTGTTACAGATTGTGTATTTTTAAGGAGCGTAAATTGACCAAACATGAAACTGCACTACCTCCTTTTTGTTGTATTTTTTTTATTATTGAATTCTTGTAGCAAGCAAGCAAAGCCAAAAGAGATACCCGAAACGATTGTAGAAGATTCGCTCATCGGTTCTTCAAGAGCTACCGAGGCAAGAAAAACAATTGCCGCGGTGGTGGCAGACGGGTTAGCGCTGCACCTATGGGCCAGCGACTCTTTGGCGCCAGATCCCATCGCAATGCAAATCGATGATCAAGGAAGCATTTATCTCACAAGAACCAACCGCCAGAAAAATTCAGAATTTGACATTCGTGGTTACCAACATTGGATGACACGGTCCATAAGCTTACAAACAGTAGAAGAACGGCGTGCCTTTTTAAAAGAGACCTTTGCTCCCGAGCTGAGTGAGGAAAATGAATGGTTCCCTGACCTAAATGACGACGGAAGTCATGATTGGAAAGACCTAACCGTTGAAAAAGAAGAAATCTGGAAATTAGAGGATACAAACAAGGATGGGATTGCAGATAAATCTACTCGAATACTCGAAGATTTCAATGAAGAAATAACGGACGTTGCGGGCGCTTTGCTGGTACGAAAAGACGATATCTTTGTGGGTGTGGGCCCCGATATGTGGCGTATGTGGGATACGAACGACGATGGAGTCCTCGATGAAAAAACTTCTATTGCCCATGGTTTTGCCGTTCATATTGGCTTTGGTGGGCACGGCATGTCGGGCGCAATCGAAGGGCCCGACGGAAAGATTTACTGGGGTATTGGCGATATTGGTGCCAATATTACGACCGTTTCAGGGGAACAACATGCATATCCGAACCAAGGTATAATCGTACGTTGCAATCCTGATGGGAGCGATTTTGAAATTTTTGCGCGTGGCTTGCGCAACACCCATGAGTTTGTCTTTGATGCCTATGGCAACATGATATCGTCTGACAATGATGGGGATCATGCCGGGGAAAGTGAGCGTTTAGTGCATATTGTAGAGGGTTCAGATGCTGGTTGGCGTTCGAACTGGCAATATGGCAAGTATACCGACCCAAAGAACAATGGTTACAACGTATGGATGGATGAAAAACTATACCTGCCCCGCTGGGAAGGGCAGGCAGCCTATATTCTCCCTCCTATTATGAATTACCACAATGGCCCAACGGGAATGGCCATCAACCCTGGTACCGCTCTTGGTACCGAATGGACCAATCAATTCTTTTTAACAGAGTTTGTTGGTGACCCAGGACGTTCCCACATATGGTCGTTTGGCTTGAAACCCAAAGGTGCCTCGTTCGAATTGGACGGGGAGACCGATGTATTGAGCGGGGTGCTGCCAACGGGAATTCAATTTGGTCCGGATGGAGCTTTGTACCTGGCCGATTGGATCAATGGATGGGGAACCAAAAACTATGGTAGAGTATGGAAACTTGATGCAACCGAGGCCAAAAACGATTTGAAAGAAGAGCGTTTGGAAACACAACGATTCATGACCATGAATTACGAAGATGCCGATACCGACGCCCTTATCTCACTCTTAAGAAACAAGGACATGCGTATTCGTAAAAAGGCCCAATTTGAATTGGCCACCCGCACTTTTTGGGGATACCGTGCCATGAAAAACGCAATCATAGAAGAAACAGATCAATTGGCGCGCATACATGCCATTTGGGGTATAGGCCAAATAGCCGCTTCGGATACTGAAGAGGCAGCACCCTTGGAAGCACTCCTTGAAGATGAAGACCCAGAGATTGTGGCACAAACGCTCAAGGTACTCGGCGATGTAAATTACAAGACCGTTGCCCCCAAAATACTGCCATTGCTAAAAAGTGAATCCCCAAGAGTACAGTTTTTTGCTGCCCAAGCGCTGGGAAGGTTTGGCTATGAAGCGGCCGTAAACCCCCTTTTGGATCTCTTGGCCGTTAACGATGATAAAGACCCCTACCTTAGACATGCAGCTGTACTCGCCCTTGCGCGAATCGGTAAGGAGCAACCCATTATTGAACTCGCTGATCATGAAGATAAAAGCCTGCGTTTAGCCGCTGTTTTGATTTTGCGAAGAATGGGACACGAAGGGGTTGCAACGTTCCTCGAAGATGAAGATGAATACATTGTTACCGAAGCCGCTAGGGCGATCAATGACGATTGGTCGATTAAAGCCGCGCTTCCCGCTTTGGCCCAACAACTCACAAAAGAGCAACTACGGTCGGAACCTTTATTGCGGCGTGCCATCAATGCGGCCCTGCGCGTAGGTGGTGATAAGGAACTGGATGCACTTTTAACTTTTTCGAAAAGAACCACTATTCCAAGTACTATTAGAGGAGAAGCATTGGCCGCCTTGGGCAGTTGGGCCAATCCTTCTGTTTTAGATCGGGTAGATGGCCGTTTTCGAGGGGAAATAAAACGAGATTCCATTGCCATCAAAGCAAAAATTGAAAAAGGTATTCCGGCTTTTTTAGAGGAAAACAATCCAGATATACTACAGGGCGTGGCGAAAATGGTGGGTGCTTTGGGCATTACCGAATACAACGAAGCGTTGTTGGGCATTCTAGGTTCGCATAAAGATCCGAAGGTTCGGGCAGCCATGTTATCCGCTTTGGGTTCGCTGGGTACTTCCACTGAGATAGAAAAAGCATTGAATATGGGAATGGGCGATACGGCACGGCAAGTACGTGAAACCGCTGTAGGCCTGCTGGGCAAGCTCGATATTTCAAAAGAAAGGCTTCCGCAACTTGCCAATTCATTTTTCAAAAATGGCTCAGCAGGGGAACAACAACGTATGTTAGCCGTTTTAGGCGCGATGCCCGTGGAAAAAAGCAGCCCCGTATTGACCAATTTAATTCGAAAAGCAAAAAAGAACCAGCTCTCGCCCAATGTGACCCTTGATTTGATAGAGGCGGTCGAGGCCACAGGTTCGGCAGAACTCTCATCGCAATTATCGTCACTAAAAAATAACGGTCACTCAATTGATGCCTATAAAGAAACGCTTTATGGTGGCAGTTGGTGGCCAGGTTACGATGTATTTACCAGCAACCCTACGGCCCAGTGCGTGCGCTGCCATGCGGTAAGTGGTGCTGGAGGCAAAGTAGGACCTGCCTTGGACAATATTGGTGCTGAATTAACAAGGGAAGAATTACTAGAATCTTTGATAGAACCCAGCAAACGCTTGGCACCTGGTTATGGCAGTATTACGGTGACGCTTAAAGATGGTCAAAAGGTTACGGGGGTCCTCGAAAAAGAAACCGAGGAAGCTTTGATTATTCGAACCTCAGATGCCGAACCTATGGAAATAGCTCCCTCTAGGATCGTACAACGCGTAAATAGCCCGTCTGCCATGCCAGCAATGGGACGACTGATCAGCAAACGTGAACTTCGAAACCTTATTGAGTACCTGGCAAGTTTGAAGAGCGAATAAAACCTATGTAAGACGGGTACAACCTGCGGTTTAATAGTGGTTAGCTTCCGTTTTGGCAATTTCGAATTCGGTCATTAGTTCTTTTACAATTTCCGCAGCCGGTTTTATCTCGTTGATCAAAGCGGCTACCTGCCCTATTTCGAGCTCGCCCTCATCCAAGTCCCCTTCGAACATGCCTTTTTTTGCACGGGCACGACCCAATAATTCTTTCAGCTTTTCTGCAGTTGCACCATTCGCGTAGGCCTGCTGCACATCCTGGTAAAACTTGTTTTTAAGCAAACGAACAGGAGCCAGCTCCTTTAGTGTAAGTTGGGTAGCCCCTTCACCAGCAGCTACTACGCTTTGCTTAAAAACCTCATGGGAAGATGCTTCCTCACTTGCCACAAAACGACTGCCCACCTGCACCCCATCGGCACCCAATACCATCGCCGCCAACATGCCTCTTCCAGTTGCGATTCCGCCTGCCGCCAGTATCGGGATGGTAACCTTTTCCTTTACCGCGGGAATCAGCACCAAGGTCGTTGTTTCGTCTCGCCCGTTGTGCCCACCTGCTTCAAAACCTTCTGCAACAATGGCATCAACACCTGCTTGTTCCGCTTTCAGGGCAAACTTCACACTACTAACGACATGTACAACCGTAATTCCCTTTTCCTTTAGAAAAGGGGTCCATGTTTTGGGGTTTCCCGCAGAGGTAAAAACAATCTTCACACCTGTTTCAACAATGATCTGCATGAGTTGATCAATGTCGGGATACAACATTGGAATATTCACGGCAAACGGCTTTTGAGTCGCCTTTTTACATTTTTCTATATGCGTACGCAGCACATCTGGATACATAGATCCAGCTCCTATAATTCCTAAGCCGCCGGCATTTGAAACCGCAGAGGCCAACCGCCAACCACTGGCCCAAATCATTCCTGCTTGCACTATGGGATACTCAATACCAAAAAGTTGTTTGATCCTGTTTTGCATACTAACTAGCTATTTGAAGGTTGATCACCATGACCAAAAGCGGTGTCTTAAGAAATTACCCCCGAACCAATAAGTTCCTCACCAATGTACCAGGCCACGAATTGGCCTTCCGTAATCGCCGACTGTGGATTTTCAAAATCAACATACAGTCCACCATCTACCTTATTAAGCGTTGCTTTTTCGAGTGGTTGACGATAGCGAATACGAGCCATTACCGCCATTGTGGCGTCTACTTTCAATGCCAAATCGGTTCGAACCCAATGAAGTTCGTCATCGGTCACAAAAAGGGTATTGCGATAGAGACCGGGATGCGATTTTCCCTGTCCCGTATAAATCACATTTGCCTCAACATCGGTCTCGATGACAAATAGGGGTTCTTTGGTGCCACCAACATCCAGTCCTTTGCGCTGCCCCTTCGTAAAATAATGGGCCCCTTGATGTTCACCAACTACTTTTCCGTCGTTTACCTGATATACCGGCTTTTCGGAATCATAGGCCAACTCCTTTTCCTTGCTCTCAAATTGAGGCCGTTTTTTATGCAATTGAGGTACATCGGAAGGCACTTCTACGATAACCCCTTTTCTAGGCTTTAGTTTTTGTTGCAAAAAATCGGGTAGTCGTACTTTC
>CALIIC010000025.1 GCA_938020445.1 uncultured Flavobacteriaceae bacterium
GTCCCGACGCTTGGGGATTATATTGTTAAAGCTTATTGTTTAGTCTTATTTTCTTGTCCAAAGCTAAATCCATAAGATTTAGCGACATTATAAATATACACAGACCATTCGTTTTAGCCCTAAATTCCGCATTACGTTTAGGTTTTGTTGTAACACGTTTTTTACCACTTGCCTTCTTCAGCTACTCCGTTAAAATCCGTTGCTTTTTGAAAAGTAAAGTCCATAATTTTTGATGGTTTATTCAGAAAATTGCTCTTAAATTCCGTATTCCGTTTCTTTAAAGCGTAAAGCTCAATGTCCGTGGTTTGTCCTTCTTTGGTTAGAGCATCTTCATATTTTTGCACAAATTTGATATTCTTTAGAGTCACTCTATAACGCTTTTCTTTAAATTGAATTAGCACAAATGTTTTGACATAACTTCTTGAAACATACATAGGAGTTGACATTTCCGAAACTCCGTAACCTTTAAAGTCCATCGAGAGCTGATTTATTTTCGCTGTCAAGCTTTCTTCATTTTCTGAAATATTTTCAAATTGGCCTGATGTTTTTATTCGTCCGATTAGATTTTCGTTTGTCAAGTCCGTTTCGTAAACTTTTTGCCAGATTACTTTTCCATTTTCTATTGTAAAATTGTCTGTTTCAGTTAAGTTAAAACTGAAAAAAAAGATTGAACAAAAGAAAATAATAATTGACTTCATAAATGATTTTTTAAATGTGTTACAACAATTAGATAGCATCATTACTACTATCCACTTGTTAAAAATACGCTTTAAATCCCTAGTAATTTTCCTACATCATTTTTTAGTCCACCCGCACATATTCCCCATAGAAGTACTCCATTTCCGGTGCGGCTCCTTCGTAAGACAATCGCATGGTGGTCGCATCCAGAAAGCGTATCGCCGGCGTAAAGAGCTCCTTTCGGCCATCGGTATACGAGAAGAACAGGCTGAGACGCTCCTTTTCCAAGAGGGCCCAGCTCCCAGTTTCAATGCTTGCCGCTGCTGTATTCGGTTCGCAACTGCCCTGCTCATTCTCCTTGAATTCTTCCTTCGAAAAGCGGCCGCTCGGCGCAAACGTCCAGCGGTTGCGTTCGCCGCAATCTTTATAGCTGTCCAGAACATGGGAAGTCCCATCTTGCCGAACGGCCACCAATCGCATGGGTTTCCATGTCCCGATCAATCGTTCCGAATCGGGATTTTCCTCCAGCGCTCGTTCGGCATCCGTTGAGCAAGCGCCCAAAAGAACTGCTACGGTGAGTATTAAAATGTGTTGCATTGATTTCATTTTTTCATGGTTTTGTATGATACTTCTGTGTATTACTCAAGTTAGCATCGGTGGGCAGCCTGCGGGAAAATAGAAAGCCAAACGCCTACCATTCAATTCCCCAGCAACGCACCCCTAGGATCACCACTGTAAAAAAAGTGGCTGCTAGGAACACAGATAGTAGCGGACTTGGTTCTCGTTCCTCCTGTAAATTCCGTTCGAACCCATGCCCCTTTTTATCCACTTGGCACCCGACGGGGCTGTTAGCTACCCGGTGCTTTTTAGGCTTTTTTTGGGGCCAGCCCAGATTGTAGGCCTCGGCAATAACCTGCAACCGTTTTTTGGTGCTATGCCATTTACTTGGTTCCTCTTCACTGTTGAAAGTTCTATTTGAAACGTTTGATAGGCTACTCATGGCTCCTTGACTTTGATGATACCCCAAAGGTATTCCCAACAAGCCCCTATTGTAGGGCAAAACCAACTCAAACGCCAAAAATGGCCGGTGAAACACCCCTCGTAAAAAGTGAAGTGAATCGCCGACAGACCCTGGGTTTCGAACGTATTTTTGGTAAGAAAAAAGGCAGTGCAAACAACGGTAAGGTGCAGACAAAAAGGAGCTAAAATGCCCTTTAACGGCTCCTTGGAACCATTTGCTGATGGTACAAGTTATTGGGAGCGGCTAGGAGTTCACCCAATTTTTAAAGGGAGTCGCCTTGGCTTTGCTAACGACAATGCGTTCTGCGGAGGGCGGATTTACATTTACGATCAGCTTGCCGCCAAAATACTGTTTGATTTTTACGATGGCATTTCTATTGACGATAAACTGCCGGTTGGCCCGATCAAAGACGCTCGGATCCAATTCTTGCTCCAGATCCTCGAGCTTTTTATCCATAGCGAATACCTTGTTCTGTAGGGTCACGACTTTGACGATTCCGGTGTCAATATAAAAATAGGCGATCTCTTCGGTCTTTACGGGAATCAGCTCGTCCCGATGTGCTATCAGGTAATTCGACTTGTATGTTTTCTGCTGTCCTTTTAGCAACCGCATCACCTCTGTAACGTCCGTCTTGGACAAGGTCTGTGCATTCGTCAAGTTTCTGAACTTTTCAAGGGCCTTTGCGAGTTCTTCTTGGTGCACCGGTTTCAAAATATAATCGATGCTGTTTACCGTAAAGGCCTTTAAGGCATATTCATCATAGGCGGTAGTGAAGATGATGGGAATGGATACCGTTACATGGTCAAAAATCTCAAAGCTTAGCCCATCTCCCAAATGGATGTCCATAAAAACCAGCGCCGCATCGGTGGGTTTGGAGAAGTAGGCAATGCATGATTTTACGGTATCCAACACCGCTACTACTTCTATATCGGTATCCAAGGCATTGAGCAGGTAAGTCAAATGGTCACTTGCCGTAAGTTCATCTTCTACTAGTACAACTTTCATAGCTTTTTAATTCAATGGGAGCCTCACCCTAAAGATATTGTTTGTATTTGAAATAACGATGCGCTTTTTTTCTAACAGATCATAGCGTTTGGCCAAATTGGCCAATCCGTTGCCGGTACTATCCACATAGGTGCTTTTGGGCTGTATGTTGTTTTCCACTGTCAGGTGGTTCCCCTCGGTAAAAACGCGTACCTGAAGGGGTTGGTCCTCCGAAATCTCATTGTGCTTCACGGCATTTTCGACCAGCAGTTGCAGTGATAAAACGGGGAGCTTCGTTTGAAGCCACTTGTCATCGATCACAAGGGTTATTGAAAAACGCTCCCGATACCTGGTTTTGATCAGGTGTACGTAGTTTTCCAAAAAAGTAAGTTCGTCTTGCAGCGGTACGGTATCTTGGCTGCCACTTTGTAAAATATAGCGGTACAGGGATGATAGTTTGTTCACAAAGGTGGTTGCTTCTTCATTGTCGCGTACCAAGGTATTCAAGGAGTTCAAAGAGTTGAACAAAAAATGGGGGTTTACCTGGTTTTTTAAGGCGGCAAGCTCACTTTTTAATTGCTCTTGCTTCAGCCGTGCGTTCTCCATGGCATCTGCTTTGTGGATGATCTGATAACGCAGTACGCCAGATACAAAGACCAGGATCAAGGCAACGATACCATACACGAAATGCACCAGGCCCAGTTCATTTTTGGAGATTTGCTGCTGTACCAACAGCGGATAAAAGAAATTGAACAGCACTGTAAAAAAAACAAAAAGGAGGGTGTTTGAAAAAATGAGGAGTCCTATTCTCGTAGTTTTACTTTTGCTATTCGAGACATACTTCCAATTCGTATTGAGCTGCAATACGGTCCAAAAAAGGGCAGTGGCAAAAATAAATCGAAAGGCAATGTCATTAAAAGAAGCAGTCGTAAAGGCATCGGTAAGTTCTTCGGTAATCCGGTAGTGTGTTAAAACCCTGGGCAAGGTCAGTAGCAACGCCACTAACAATGCAATGGGCAAAAGTACCTTTTGTTTTACTCTTTTAAACTTCAACGCGATGCTAATTTTGGCTGATTGGACTTGCAAACTGGTATACGAATGTAACGCAAATTGCCTTAGTCCCCTTCCCATATTCTTGAATACTATCATTTGAAATACATCTTTAGGAGCTATTTTAAACAAAGAACTGCCGAAGTTAGGGGGAATCCCTCCGGCAGTTCACCAACAGCATCATCCATCTCAACCTATCCAACCAAATAGCAGTTCTAATTTTTACTGAAGCAAGTTTTTGACAATCCCCTTGGAAAAATCCTCTGAAGTAATGCTTAGGTTATCGGGGTCGTCTACTTCGGAGGTGATGACCGAAATTAATTGGTCTTCGCTTGGTTTGGTCAAATCATACACCAAGGTTTCAAGGACATAGGTCACTCCTTCTTTTTCCGTTGTATGGTATTGGGTGTAGTACGATCCCGTGTAACCGTAAAAGCTTCGATAGCCTCTGTACCGATAGGGAAACGGTTCTAGGTAAACGGTTTCACCGGTGGTGACCAGAGTGGTATACTTTTTTGAATCTACCAGATGGGATAAAATGACGACATCTATATCATTATTGCGCAGCTTCGTGATCACTTCTTTGATCTGCTCTTTTTCAACCTTCTCGGTGGGATCGCTAAACGGAAATCGTACATGGCTTTCTATAGATGTAAATCCGTTCTCAGAGAGTTCTTCGACCAAATCACGTTCAAACCGTATTTGCACGCTCCGCTCTTCCGTTTTGCTGACTACCAAAATATTCTTGTCTTTGATGTCGAGCGTTTTTAGCCCCCGCCAAGAGTCGGTCACCTTCACAGATGAACACCCGACCAACAGGCCTAACAATACCCCAATGATTCCTACTAATTTTAAGCGTCTCATGATTTCTAGGTTTTAAAATGGTTTAGATAAATAGCGGGTCGGTCACCTCATATCTTTGATGTGGTTTTTGAGTGCTATGCCCTCTTGTCTTAGAAGGGAATTGCTTGACCCAAATGGATAATTTCTTACTCATTTTTAACACAAACTTGATCAAGGTGTTTTCATTTGAAATAGGACCTACGCCAAATCCGGTTACGTTTCCTGTACTGATACTTATTGAATTGTTTCTCATGATTTCTAGATTTTAAATGATACCCCAAAAGTACCGCCATTGCAAAGGCCAAAAAGGGAGATAATACCTCAAGCGACTAAAATCACAGTTGAAACGCCCCATTTGAAAAGTGAACCGATTTTAAAAGAATGGTGAAATGACAAAATGAAAAATTAGGCCCTTGGGTCCTTTATAAAAGGGCAGGTAGCGCTCATTTTTTGTTCGGTCATTTCACATTCGGGTCAGGGCGTTTCGGGGATCGTTTTGGATGCTTCACATAGAAAGGCAAGATAGTACCAAGTACTTTTTTTCACCTTTGATGTGTAAACAAAAAAGCAACAACCATTAGAACCCTTAAATAGCACAGCGATGGAAGTACTCATATCACTATTAAAACTGTTTGTCCCTTTCTTGGTCCTCATAGGAATCGGCCTCAGCGGCTTACGGGAAAAGTATAGAAATTAGCAAGCCATCTCACACTAAAAACCGTATTGCAAAATGCGATTTTGTGAACAAAAGGAGGCTAAATCAACTGTCTAAAAAGGCTTTACGGAAAATCTGGGAGTCATTAGAAATGTTAATACAAATGATAAGATTCTATTATAATAAATAACATAGATTTAATACACAAGTATTTCAAATTATCATTATTTTTAATAGTCCTAGTTTTTTTTAGATAGCAACGACCCTTTATACACACCCATTGACGTTGCGGACCGAATCTATTACAGGTTGATTCAACCCTCTTTGGAACCTACCTTAATAAAATAACTAACAAATAACACGATGATGAACCTCAAAAAAATTACACTAAGCATTTGTGGATTCCTCTGTTTTTTTACTGCATCGGCGCAGGACTTGACAGCGGATCAGAAAGAACAACTCGAATACAAGGTATCTGTCTTTACATCCAATGATAAAGAACTTCAAGAATTATGGTATGAAGACCGTCTGGATGAAATGAAGGTCAAGGGAAAGTTGCGCGAAGACTATCTCAGAATAGTAAAATACCACGCCCTAAAAATGGAACAGCTCAAAGGAGACAAATTTAAAATTGGTGCGGACCAAATGAAAGCGAAACTTCAGGAACGGGTCGCGCTGATGGAGGCAGACGCAAAAGAGGTGTTAGATCAGCGGCAGTTCGAAATACACCAAAAAACCTGGAAAGCGATCATCAAGGCGATCATTCTTAGGGAAGGCCTAAATGTAAAATAAGCAGCTATTGATTGCTCTCAATAAAACATACTACAAATTTTAAAACAAGAATATTATGATTTGGATAGAATTACTCGTCGTGCTCTTTTTTATCTTCCTTGGTTCCAAAATGGGAGGTATTGGCATCGGCTACGCCGGTGGTGCCGGGGTGGTGGTGTTGACCCTCATCTTTGGATTGGAAGCCGGTTCGGTACCGGTAGATGTCATTCTCATTATCATGGCAGTCATCTCGGCCATCGCCGCCATGCAAAAAGCGGGGGGCTTGGATTACTTGGTGCACCTCTCGGAATCCCTGCTTCGCAAAAATCCGAAGCGCGTTACGTTTTTGGGGCCTACCGTCACCTATTTCATGACCTTGTTCGCTGGTACCGGGCATACTGCCTATGCCGCATTGCCAGTGATTGTCGAGGTTTCCAAAGAAGGGAATGTACGGCCCTCAAAACCCTTAAGTATTTCGGTAGTGGCTTCGCAAATTGCCATAACGGCTTCCCCCATTTCGGCTGCAGTCGTAATTTTCGCAAGTTTTTTAGAACCGCTAGGGGTCTCGTATCTGCAACTCTTGGCAATTGCCATTCCCGCTACCCTATTAGCCTGTGTAGCAGGGGCTATCGTGGCCAACAGATTGGGGAAACCACTTGACCAAGACCCCGTTTATCAAGAACGCTTAAAAGCCGGTTTGGTAAAACAGAAAAGCACCGAAACGCATAAGGATACCAAAGAGGCCAAAAGGTCTGTAGGTATTTTTTTGATTGCCATTGCCATCATCGTGACCTATGCGACCATCATCTCTAAAAAAGTGGGCTTGATCGAAAACCCGACAATTCCCCGCAATGAGGCCATTATGGCGGTCATGTTGTTGGCAGCCACTGTAATTGCGTTGGTTTGCAAGCTTAAAATGGCCGATATCCCAAGCATGTCGACTTTTAAGTCGGGCATGAGCGCAGCGATCTGTGTCTTGGGCGTCGCTTGGTTGGGAGACACTTTTGTCAGCAACCATATTGAAGAAATCAAAGAGGCCGCAGGAGGCATGTTGAACCAATACTCCTGGCTACTAGCAGTGGTGTTGTTCTTTGCCAGTATGTTGTTGTATTCGCAGGCAGCCACCACGACTGCTTTGATGCCGGCAGCCTTGGCCTTGGGAGTAAGTCCCATCGCCGCCATCGCCTCATTTGCCGCGGTAAGTGCCTTGTTTGTATTGCCTACCTACCCCACCCTTTTGGCAGCGGTAGAAATGGATGATACGGGCACCACCAAAATAGGTAAATATGTATTTAATCATTCCTTTATCATTCCGGGTACCGTAACCATCGCGGCCAGTGTACTATTCGGATTTCTCATAGGAAGTATCGTACTATAATTCAAAAAAAAGAAACAGATGAAAACAAGAACAGAAGAGGATTTGTTAGGGAAAATGGAGCTCTATGATGAACTCTATTACGGAGTACATACGAAGAGGGCCATCGATAATTTTAAAATATCGAACTCAAAAATCGGGGACTTCCCAATGTTTGTAAAAGGGTTGATGTTGACCAAAAAGGCTTGTGCTGCCGCCAACAAGGAGATTGGCACCATTCCAGGGGAAAAGGCGGATATGATTCTGCAAGCCTGTGATCATATCTTGGACAACTTAAAAAAGTATTCGGAGTTCTTTCCCTCCGATGTTTTCCAAGGTGGTGCCGGTACGTCGGTAAATATGAATGCCAATGAGGTGATTGCCAATGTCGCTCTAGAATTGAATGGGCATGCAAAGGGAAGTTATGACATTTTACACCCCAACGATCATGTAAACAAATCACAATCTACCAATGATGCCTACCCCACGGCATTTAGGGTGGCCGTCTTTTACTATATGAACCATCTGTTGGAAAAGATCAACTTGCTTACCACAAGTCTTGATAAGAAAGCGGCCGCTTTTAAAAACGTTATCAAAATGGGAAGAACGCAGCTACAGGATGCGGTACCCATGTCGCTCGGAGATGAATTTGGAGCATGGTCTACCAACCTGAAAGAAGAAACGAAAAACCTAAAACATTGTCGTGACCTTATTTTGGAGGTAAATCTAGGGGCTACGGCGATCGGAACAGGGGTAAATGCGCCAGATGGCTTTACCGAGCTTTCCATTGGATACCTGCAACAGTATACCAAGGCAAGTTTCGTAAAGGCCGAAAACCTGATAGAGGCTACCTCCGATTGCGGTGCCTATGTTATGATTTCCGGGGCTTTAAAAAGAACCTCGGTCAAGCTGTCCAAAATATGTAATGACCTACGATTGCTCTCTTCTGGGCCACGTTGTGGATTGAATGAAATCAACCTGCCGGAAATGCAGGCAGGTTCATCCATTATGCCGGCAAAAGTAAACCCGGTGATCCCGGAGGTAGTGAATCAGGTATGCTTTAAGATCATCGGGAACGACGTTACCATTTCGTTTGCCGCAGAGGCCGGTCAATTGCAACTGAATGTCATGGAGCCCGTAATCGCACAGTGTATGTTCGAATCGGTCGAATTGCTTTCAAATGCCTGTGTGACCCTTGCCGAGAAGTGTGTGGATGGCATTACGGCCAATGAGGAGCACACCAAGCAAATGGTTTTTAATTCCGTAGGAATCATCACTTTTTTAAATCCGTATATCGGACATCATATGGGTGATATTTTAGGAAAGGAAGCCGTTGCCACCGGGAAGAATATCAGAGAATTGGTACTTGAAAAAGAGCTGCTTTCCGAAGAAGAATTGGATAAGATATTGAGTGTAGAAAACCTTATGCATCCAAAATATACGGCAACGCTGCACAAACAGAACTGATTCCAAAACGAACAAATACACACCTATAAATTCCGTTATTATGAAAGCGCTAAAAATGAAAATAATCGCCTTCCTAATGGTAGTTGCCATGACTACTCTTGGGTTTGGGCAAGACACCGCACTTCCCAATGTTAAAATCCTGGCAACGGGAGGCACCATAGCCGGATCGGCTTCATCTGCCACTTCGGGGAGCTATTCCGCAGGGCAGGTCGGTATCCAGACCATGATCAATGCCGTACCCGGAATCCGGGAAATTGCAGATGTCTCGGGAGAGCAAATTGCGAATGTAGGTTCACAAGACATGTCTGTCGCAATTTGGTTGAAGTTGGCGAATCGCATTAATGAACTACTGGCTTCCGATGAGGTCGATGGCATCGTCATAACGCACGGTACCGATACCCAGGAAGAGACCGCTTATTTTTTGAGTTTGGTAGTCAAAAGTGACAAGCCCGTGGTAACGACCGGTTCTATGCGTTCTTCGACTTCGATAAGTGCCGAAGGTCCTTTGAATTTATACAATGCAGTGGCCATAGCCGCCGACCCCCAGTCGAAAGGAAAAGGTGTGATGGTGTCGCTCAACGACCAAATACACGCCGCCCGTGATGTGAGCAAAATGAACACCACCAATGTCAATAGCTTTCAATCGCCTATCAAAGGAATGCTCGGCGGGGTATTTTATGGCAGACTCGGATTTTTTCGCGAACCGAACACAAAATTCGGGAACACGAGCGAGTTTTCCATCGCCGGTGTTGCAGAATTGCCGCGTGTCGATATCGTGTATGCCTATGCGGATATGTCTCCTGACTTGATCGACATGCACGTGAAAGCCGGTGCCAAAGGCATCGTTATTGCGGGTGTCGGGAATGGAAATATGACCGATGCGATCCTAAAAGCGGCGAAAAAAGCCTATGAAGATCAGGGGGTAATGGTGGTCCGAAGTACCCGCGCGGCCACAGGCTGGGTTTTGCGCGATAACGAATTTAAGGATGCCGATTACCACACCATTGCATCGGGCGATTTAAACCCCGCCAAGGCGCGGATCTTATTGATGCTTTCGCTTTCCAAGGGGAAAGAATTGAAGGAGATGCAACAGCTTTTTGATACGTATTAGTATAATAGAAATGGATCATGGCGATGAATCAATTGTTTTTTAGGAAAACCATTATTGCGGGCACGGGCTTGTTCCTGTGCATTTTCTTGGTGGTTCATTTATCGGCGAATTGCATTTTGTTGCTTCCAGAGGAAACGGCAAGGGGGTTGTACAACTCGTATTCGACCACATTAAGGGAAAGCCCTTTGATAAAGATCGTTGCCTATTTGTTATACCTGTCCATTGTTCTTCACGTGGTGTATGCCTTATTGATCACTATCAGAAATAGGAAAGCAAAGCCGCAAAAATATGTGGTGAACCATTCCAAGGAGAATAGCAGCTGGACTTCTCAAAATATGGGCCTCATCGGTACGATGATCCTACTTTTTATTGTAGTGCATCTGGCCAATTTTTGGGCAAGGATCAAGTTGGGAATGGGCGATGTCGTAGGCTTGGATGCTGCGGGGAATGTAGATGTGTACGAGGTGACCAGTAGCCTGTTCCATAATATCTATTATGTGATTTTCTATACCGCCTTGGCAATTCCATTGGCATTGCACCTGCATCATGGTTTTAAAAGCGCTTTTAAGACCTTGGGTTTTTACCATAAAAAAGGGCTTCGGATGGTTGCCAAGATAGCGCTGGTCTATGCCATCATTATGGGGGTAGGCTTTGGAATCATACCTTTTATCGTATATCTCAAATAGTGTAGGAAGATGAAATTAGACGCAAAAATCCCGGAAGGCAGGCTCGAAGACAAGTGGCGTAATTACCAAGTAAAGTCACAGCTCATCAACCCTGCCAATAAAAAAAAGTTGAGTGTTATTGTCGTTGGTTCGGGTTTAGCGGGAGCCGGTGCGGCATCCACCTTGGCAGAGTTGGGATATGATATAAAATGCTTTTGCTATCAAGATTCGGCCAGAAGAGCACATTCGGTAGCCGCACAGGGGGGAATCAATGCAGCTAAGAACTATCAACACGATGGGGACAGCGTTTGGCGTATGTTTTATGATACCTTAAAGGGAGGTGATTTCCGATCAAGGGAAGCCAACACCTATCGGCTTGCCGAACTTTCGGCGCCGCTCATTGACCACTATGTGCAGCAGGGAGTGCCCTTTGCCCGTGAGTACGGCGGTACCTTGGTCAATAGAAGTTTTGGCGGGGTGCAAGTACAACGAACCTTTTATGCAAGGGGGCAGACCGGGCAACAGTTATTGATGGCGGCCTATTCGCAGCTGTATAAAATGGTACGCGCCAAAAAGGTAGAAATGTTTCCGCGGAGCGAGATGTTAGACCTTGTAGTCATCGACGGAAAAGCCAAAGGGATTATTGTTCGTGATTTGGTTACGGGCGAACTCAAACGCTATGCGGCCGATGCCGTAGTTTTGGCTACCGGAGGCTATTCCAGGGTGTTTAGACTCTCTACCCTAGCGATTGGCTGCAATGGCAGTGCCCTGTGGAAAGCGCATAAAAAGGGTGCGTTTTTTGGAGCACCCAGTTTTACACAAATACATCCCACCGCCTTGCCCCAATCTAGTGAGGCACAATCAAAACTCACCTTGATGTCCGAATCCTTGCGGAACGACGGACGAATTTGGGTGCCCTATCAAAAAGAAGATACCCGAAGGGCCAACGATATTCCCGAAGCGGAAAGAGATTATTATTTGGAACGCCGCTATCCCAGTTTTGGAAACTTGGCTCCTAGAGATATTGCATCACGCGCTGCCAAAGAACGAATTGACGCCGGTTTTGGGGTAGGAAGATTAAAAAATGCCGTGTATCTCGATTTCAAACACGCAATCGAAAGATTTGGTTTGGAAACCATTAAAGACCGCTATGGCAATCTCTTTAAAATGTATAGGAAGATTACGGGCATTGATGCGTATAAAGAGCCGATGCAAATTTCCCCGGCCGCACATTTCTCTATGGGCGGACTCTGGGTCGATTACGAACTAATGACCACCATTCCCGGATTATATGCCGTGGGAGAATGTAATTTTTCAGACCATGGCGCCAATCGCTTGGGAGCCAATTCTCTGTTGCAAGCAAGTGTTGATGGATATTTTATACTTCCCAATACGATCAACAATTATTTGGCCAATGAAATGAAGGCAGACCATCCTACCACAGACCATCCGGAGTTTGTTAAGGCAGCGCAGGAAGTGAAGGCAATTATTGACCGCGTCTTAGCGGTAAACGGGACAAAGACCGTAGACCACTTTCATAGGGAATTGGGGAAGGTCATGTGGCAAGAATGTGCCATGAGCCGAAATAAGGCGGGATTGGTAAAGGCGATTGCACAAATACAAGGAATTCGAGATGCTTTTTGGAGCGATGTAAAAGTTACAGGAGATAGCAGTGAATTGAACACGGAACTGGAAAAAGCATTGCGATTAGCCGATTTTATAGAATTGGGAATGCTAATGTGCACGGATGCCCTGGAGCGAGACGAATCTTGTGGAGCGCATTTTCGCGAAGAATTTCAAACGGAAGAGGGCGAAGCCGTTCGGGTGGATGAAGCCTATTCCTATGTATCTGCTTGGGAATATACCAACGGAGACTTCAAACTGCACAAAGAAGCATTGGAATTTGAATTTGTACAACCGTCCGTACGAAGTTATAAATAAGACACTATGCAAGTAACATTCAAAATTTGGAGGCAAGAGGGGCCGAATGACAAAGGTGCCATCAGAGCATATGAAGTGGATGGTTTAACCGAGGATATGTCTTTTCTTGAGGCATTGGACCATTTGAACGAACTACTCGTTCTTAAGAATGAAAAAGTAATCGCATTCGAGTACGACTGCCGTGAGGGAATCTGCGGGCAATGCGGTGTTTTCATCAATGGGCGTGCCCACGGCCCACTCGATAATATGACCACCTGTCAATTACATATGCGCAGCTTTAAAGATGGCGATACCATTGTGATAGAGCCCTGGCGGGCGGCATCTTTTCCAGTCATCAAGGACCTGATCGTAGACCGTTCCGCTTTTGACCGGATTATTGAGCAGGGGGCTTTTATCAGTGCGAAGACCGGTACGGCACCGGAGGCAAATGCCATCCCTATTCCTAAAGAAGTCTCGGACAGGGCAATGGATGCTGCTGCCTGTATCGGTTGCGGAGCCTGCGTCGCTACCTGTAAAAATTCTTCGGCCGCTCTTTTTACCTCGGCCAAAATAAATCATTTAAATGGTTTGCCACAAGGGCGGGCAGAAGAGCATAAGCGTGTTGCCGAAATGACGTTTCAAATGGAAATAGAAGGTTTTGGTAGCTGCACCTTTACCGGTGCCTGCGAAGTGGAATGCCCCGAAGGGATTTCCGTTATCAATATAGCAGAAATGAATGCAAGAGTTACGAAAGCAAAATTTTTTGGATAAAAATCAAATACTACCCAATGAAAAAATTGATCGCTACAAACGGAAAAATGATATTGTTAATGACTGTATTGCTCTTTATGTCAGGAATACAAGCGCAGACGCCCCAGGACAACAAAGAATCGAATACCAATTGGATTGATGCGATTAGCTCTCGTGTAACCCCCTATGGCAGTCTCCGAATCGGCGCCGGTTTTGCCGAAGAAGGTGAAATCGGGATTTCTAATAATGCACCTCGTATTGGTATAAAGTTAAAACATGCGCTGTCTAAAAATGAGGTCGATAATTTTAATGTTATCGGAGGAATAGAATTGGGGCTGAACCTGGTCTCAAGAGATGAAACCGTTGAATTTGCGGTTGATCCGGGGGCCGGAATTGCACAAGTGGGTGATGCGGTATTTGCAAGGTTGGGCTATGCGGGCTTCTCCTATAAAGATCTGGAATTTACGTTTGGGAAGCAAAATTCGGTGTACTACCAATTGGGCGCCAATCAAGTGGATAAATTCTCGGCCTTCGGAGGGGCGGCCATCGGGGTATGGAATATTTCGGATGGCGGTGTCTCGGGAACGGGAAGGGCCAATCAATTATTAAAACTGACCTATGCCCATGCCGGTTTGAAAATTGGCGTTCAAGGGCAAGCACGGAATATTTCCGTAAACAGCAAATCTTTAGACACCTATGGTCTAGGTGCCAGTTATACGTTTGGAGGCTTTGCAATCGGTTTGGGATACAACAAAGTACTCGACGGGGTTGAAGACCCTTTGCCCAATCAGGCAAAAGATGGCGATGAGGCTTTTGTCGCCTCGGCCTCCTATGAAAAAAATCGCTTTTCAATTGCGGCCTCCTATGCCGATTTAAAACAACACCAGCGGTTGGGAGACGATTTCTACGATGCATCGGGAGTGGAGTTTTATATAGGGTATATCTTTTCAAAGAACAAACGTTGGAAGGCGGCAACGGGATTTAACTATTTAAGCCCAGAGGATGACGAAGGCTTGGGCGATTTTAACACCGCTTTTGCCATCGGCGAAGTCAGTTACGCTTTTAAAAAAGGAAGCAAAATATTTGCAGCCACTAAAATTGACCAAAGCAAGGATGACATTGGCGACCGCAGAAATCAAAGTGTTTTTGGTATCGGGGTTAAATTTGATTTTTAATCCAATAAATTTACCAAAAATTACGAATGGGATTTTTCGATATTCTTGATATGCTGGGTACGATCGCTTTTGCCATCTCTGGGGCATTGATGGCCATTAAACGGGAAATGGATGTGTTTGGCATCTTCATTGTTGCCTTTGTTACGGCATTGGGAGGAGGCATTTTAAGGGATGTCTTTATCGGAAATACACCTGTTTGGTGGATGGGACATTTTTATGTCGTCCATTTTATAAGTGTTTCCGTTCTTTTGGCGATTCTATTTCGAAACAAGATCTATTTTTTGGCAAAATCGCTCTTTATATTCGATACCATAGGCCTTGCCATATTTAGCATAAGCGGCGTACAAATCGGGGTTTCCGCAAACCTAGACCCAGCGGTGAGCGTGGTGCTCGGAATTATGACCGGATGTTTTGGCGGGGTCATTCGGGATATTTTATGCAACGAGATTCCCATCATTTTTAGGAAGGAAATCTATGCTTTGGCGTCCCTAGCGGGAGCAGTGTGTTATATTATTCTATACTCTTTGAATTTTGATAAAAGCATATCCTATATAAGTACGATTTCCCTAGTAGTTGTTATTCGGGTTTTAGCGGTAAAATATGGCATTGCCTTGCCTACCTTTACCATCAAAAACAAATAAAACGTCCTTTAAAATTGTATCTATGGCTAGACTCTTGACCCTTTGTTTGCTTTGCTGTTTCGTTGCTGTGAAGGCGCAGACCACCTCCGACGGAGAAATACCTAATAAGTTCCGATCCATCGAGGTCAAATCGAATTATGGGAGCTATCTCTATACGGGAACGGCCTTGAGCGAGGCCGGGTTCTTAGATGCAGGCTATGGCGCGATCAATGTAAAAATTGGATGGCAGTCGAGCAATACGGAAAGTTGGTCCGCCTATTACAAATATCCTACTTATGGTATTGGGCTGTATTCAGGATTCTTAGGAAATGCGGAAGTTTTTGGTAACCCAAGTGCGGTTTATGGGTTTGTTGATTTTCCGATTGGGAATCCGAACCGGCGCAATAAGTTCAGTATTGAACCCTCTTTGGGAATAACCTATAATTTACAGGAATACAACGCCGAAGAAAATCCGATAAATGATGCTTTTGGCGCTAGGGCAGCGGTGTATTTTGGTCTTGATATTGGTTTTGAATACCGTTTTACCCGAGAGTTGGATTTGACCTATGGGGTCGATTTTACACACTTCAGCAATGGTAGCAGCTATCAGCCCAATTTGGGGTTGAACCTCTTTGGAATCAACCTGGGCGTAAAATACCATTACAATGCTGCCCAAAGAGCGGTCGACAATGACCCTTATACCAAAAACCTACTCCAAGCCAGGTATAAATCCCCCAAAAAGACCAAACCGACAAAAATCAACGAAAATTCAATATCGATATATCTTGCAGGCGGAGGAAAACAAACAGATGAAGACGGCGGCACCGACCGACAGTTTGGCGTTTTTTCGGGTGTTTTAGATTATGAACACCGCTTCAATGCCATACATGGCATCACAGGGGGGCTTGATTTCTTTTATGATAACTCCTTACAAGAGTTTGACCAGGCGGTGGACAGAACTTCCATTGGAATACATGCGGGCTATGATTTCAATTTTTGGAAAATGGTCATAAAGGCGCAGATAGGGACCTACCTTACAGACAATTTGGGCAAGGGTGCCTATTTTATGCGGCCCGCCCTTCGCTATAACATCAACAAAACACTCTTTGCCCAGTTTGGGTTAAAGACCCTTGATGGCGGGGCGGCGGATTATATTGAATTCGGAATCGGGTTGAAGCCATTTAAATGGTAAACCAAAAATCGTAAACTGCCAACGTTTTTCCCGGCTGTTCTCAAAAATTTGACCTTTTGTAAATAAATAGGGCTTTGGTTGACTAAGGTTCAAAGGAGTAGCAATATGAAAAAAATCCTATGAAGTCAAGCAAATTTGGTAGTGGTTGCATAGGGTATCTATTTCTTTTGCTTACTCATTGGGGTACTGCTCAAAATACGCCTGCTTTTGATAGGGAGATTTCATTTTCCTCAGCAAATGATGCCTTTGTGGTCTGGCAGAATTCGGATCGGTTCTATAGCTACGGACTGGGGCTGAACCTGAAATTTAAAAAGGAGAAAATCCTGGGGCTACAACGGTATTTTCCCAAAAAGACGGGATATTTTTTTGAGGTCGGCCTCCGCTTGGAAGGCTATACCCCCACCAATAAAACGGTCAGCGAGGCCGACATACAACAAAATACCATTTCTTTTGACCGCCCCTATGCGGGCTTGTTGTTCGGAAATTTTAACGTCACCTATGCTTTTGACCGCTCTTTTTTAAGGGGAAAGGCCCTGCTAGGGGTTATGGGGCCGGCTTCCTTCGCGGATGATTTTCAAGGGTGGTTTCATGATAATGTGACCGATGACCCCGTATTTGAAGAATGGCGGTTTCAAGTGCCGAATCAGCTTATCGCAAACATAGCCCTTAGCTATGCCTACGATTTCATCCCGGAACACCGATGGTTCGATCTGTATGGAATGCTCCACACCCGTTTGGGGAACCTGTACATCGATGCGAGCCCGGCCTTGGGGCTGCGACTTGGAAAGTTCAATAAATTGGGGGAATCCGTTGGTATGGATAATAACATCTTATCCAATGCCGGTACAGAACTCTTTTTGCAATCGACCATTAGCAGCTCCTTGCATATTTTTGACGGTTCGGCACAGGGAAATCTGCTCAACAACGATTTTGAATATGGCGTTGCCGATTTAAACCCCGTTAGTGCCACCATGATTCAAAGTGTCTATTTTTCAGCAAGGCGCTTTTCCTTGGGAATCGAGCATTATTTCACCTTTGGGAAGGTAGTATCGCACGAGCGACATCTCTATGCAAGAACAATTTTAAAATATAAATTTTGAGGGAGCCAAAAGTCCTTCATTTACAAGGATTTCCTTACTTTAGAAACGATTTGAAGGTGGGCTGTTGCAGAAAGGAAGGAATAGAATGGCCTTTAAAAAAACGGCAACATCAATTGAACCATAAAAACAACAAAATGTACAAAATAGCAAGTCTGGCACTGGTAGTGCTTCTATTTGGTTGCAACGGGCTTAAAACAACCGAAAATCAGAAAAAAGGAAATACGCCCAGCGAAAACAAAATTTTGATCAATGATGTGTGGGCTTTGACAGAAATACTCGAAGTCCCCCTATCCGATGACATCGCGAAACGGCCGCAGTTGGAATTCAACCATAAGGAGAATTCATTTTCAGGAAATAACAGCTGCAATCAAATTACCGGAAACCTAAAGGAACTCACAAATACCGATATGGAGTTCGGGATCATCAAGGAAACCAAAATGGCCTGCAAAGAGATGAAACTGGCAAGCACCTTCGTACAGCAACTTCGCAATACACGTAGCTATAAAGTAACAAACGGAAACCTACACTTGCTAGACGCCGATGAAAAGGTACTGCTGCGGTTTAAAAAAATAGATTGATGTTCTTTTTCGTTTGCCAACCAAGCCCTCTTAAGGTTTTAAGCCGATTCTAAATTAAAAACACCACCCTAATGACAAGGAAAAGGAGTTGTATGTTATTCGTGGCCCTTTTGTACGCAATGTGCGTTTTTGGCCAACAAAAAATTTTGCTTGAACATCGGGTACAAGAGAAGATCCTTCATACGGATACCGGAATTTTACTGGTGAAGACTTCGGGATCCGTCTACGGAATTGATCCCGAGAAACAAGCTATCATCTGGGAAAATAAAGACATACGATCATTGGGCTTTGGGCGCTATTCCGAGATTCCACTTACGTCCTATGTTTTTTTTGAGGACAAGCCCCTGATCAACTCCAAAATTCTTTCCAAGACCTTAAATACAAAAGGTACTTCTCGTGCAATCGTTGATGTCACTACGGGAAGAATTGTTTTCAAGTCGAGCGACCAAGGGTTTCAAGCCGTTTTCAACACCCTCTTATTGCCTGAGCAAAAGGCGGTTTTGGTAGATGGCAAAACCGCCGAAGGGTTCGGAATTGGCCTCTTCGATATCGAAACGGGAAATCGCAAATGGGGTACCAATGTGACCAGTGATTTTTTTACCAGAACAAAAGGCGCAATCCTGAATGAGGAGAAGGTGGTATTGGATGCCGATGAAAATATTTTTTGGCTAAAGAACCGGCGCTTGCTTAAACTAGATCTTAAAACAGGCGGTATTGCATTCGACAGAAAGGGTATCACCGGCATTTTATTCAATGAGCTGGGAACCAAACTCTATGTATCCTCTAACTATGTAAGCAGCAAAAAATTGAATCAAGAAACCGCCATTTACGCATTGAATCCCAAAACAATGGACAGTTTGTGGTCAGGTTCAGCCGTGCGCGTTCTAGGGAACATTTCAGAAACGACTTTGGACAAGAATCAGTTGATTGTAATTACTTCCAAAGGTTTTACCATCATAAACGCGGAAAATGGAAAGAAAAAATGGGACAAATCGCCCCCTTTGCCGCTAATCAAAAAAATAGTCCCTACGAAGGATAGTTATTTGGTTGTGCAGGAAAATAAGTTAACACGAATAGATCAGTTCGGTCAGAACGCATGGGATACACCATTGAAAATCACCTATTCGGATAGTGAAAACCCAGTGCATATTTTTGAGAATGACCAGCACGCGCTCTTTATTACACCCTCAAGGGCAAACAGGGTCGAGATCGAATCAGGTAAGAACATTTGGAAAGAAGACCTTACCCTCTTTGACGCCGCTTTTATCAATAGAAATTTAAAACTCGAATTGCCGTATCATCGTGTATGGTTCAATCCTGAAACCAAGCAATTTCCCGTTTACAGCGAAAACAATTTCTATCTCTTTAACAATCAAGATAGCATCGCGCCGCAATCGTTATACCGTTTTGATTTTGGTAGGGAATTTCCAGAATTAAAAATCAGGGACAAGGGGTATCTGTTGTCTGAAAGCAATCATTTCTATTTATTCGACTTTTCAGGAAACTTGGTGTACAAAAAGGAATATCCCGCCCTGAAAAGCGGCTCTTTTGTCCGCAGGTCTTTTCGAGATTCTTTCTACTGGCTCCGAAGAAGCCTTCAAGTAACATCGGCAACGCTGCTTTTCGCACCTACCCAAGCAAATCGTGCGCTCAGAAGTGCCGTCACATCGAATAATTTAGGTGTTTTGGGCACAGGGGTTTCAGGTATTTACGGTACATACCATTCATACACCCGGGGCTTGAACAGCGTTACGGATTTCGATGTAGATGTAGGTTCCAATTTGGAGTACATCTTCAAAAGAATTCGCAAAAGCAGAAAAAATGAGGGCGCTATGCTTATCACGGTTCCCCAAGACGGGCAACTACAAATTATTGATTTTCATATTGATACCGGAAATGAAAAGCTATTAAAGAAAATAGATGATAAGAATGATAATTTTATTATCGACGAGATCGAAAGGGTATTGTATTTGTTTGATCGGAAGGAAATTCATATCGAAAATTTGGTAAAGGAGGAGTAATACTCAAATTTCGCACACTTAATTTTCCTAAAATGGCTATTGAGGAAGGACAAAATATATCACATTTGAACAAAAAAATCAGCAGCGAAAGTCGTATCTTAAAACGAAAATGATTTCCCGAATAAAAGTAATGCCAAAACCGCTAGTGGTAATCGTGCTCTTGCTGTTTGTTTCAACTTCTAGCTGTTCGCTGTTAAAGCTCTCCCTTGAAGGCGATTCCGAACCATTTTCGAAAGCTGCCTTGAATACCAGGTTGCTTGTTCGTGCTTTTCATGATGATTTTACCAATCAAGTGGTATTCGTTGCAGACTCTATTCGTAAGACCTCCCAAGATTTTGAAGTTCAAAAAAAGGCCATCCAGTGGAAAATAAATACGAACAAGGCTTCGGCCAAAGCTGCTTTTCAATCTATTCCTGAAATAGCCTTGGTAGACACCTGGATATTGAGCACTCAAATGGATGCCTATTTTAATACGGATGCCGGTAGTGTTGTCTTCAAAGCGGCTACTCCCCTAGCGGCGCAATTGGCCACCAAGATGCATCAAAAAATTCAAGAAACCGCGCGCGCCCTCTATCCCGAAAAGCGCTACGACCAGCTGGCTGGTTTTGTTGCGGACTATACGGCTAAG
Organism: uncultured Flavobacteriaceae bacterium; assembly: GCA_938020445.1. Taxonomy (GTDB): domain Bacteria; phylum Bacteroidota; class Bacteroidia; order Flavobacteriales; family Flavobacteriaceae; genus Pelagihabitans. The sequence continues at coordinate 20,584 of CALIIC010000025.1, forward strand.
CACCCTTTTTCCTCCTTGGAATTTCCCAGACGAAATATTCTCAATGAACTTACACAACACTTGAATGTGGCCGACACAACTTATATTACCACCTTAGGTTCTGGATCTCAGGCCATGAGCGATCTTTCGGATCGGATCGGAGTTTTTAGGGAGCAGTTACAGTTGCAACTTGAATGGCAAAAGGAATTGATTTCATTAAACTGGGAAAATGATAGTATTGCAGATAGCTATTTGGCGCGGGCCGATTCGCTTTCCGTACGCTTAGATCAGTTGGCTACCATAGCGCGGGAATCTCCGGAAACGATGGCCTTGATTGCTGAAAACATGCGTATGGAACTGCTGCCCATAGTATATAGTTTCAATGATGGCATTGACGGTTCGATCATTCGGTTTGCCGAGGAACGCAGTGCGTTGCAAAAGTTTATTGACGAACAAAGGGTATTGGCGGTCGATGACCTAAATACCTCAGGAAAGACCCTAATAACGGAAACTGGCGAAAGCATGACCGAAGTTATCAAGGAGGTAAGTTGGTTGCTCATTATTTTGGCACTTATTTTCGCGCTGGTTTTTGGTGGGATTCCATTTTATGCCGGGTATCTGGTGGCCAAGGCTCGGTTTCAGAAAAACGGATGAATTCAATACGCTAAAAAGGAAGATTTTTGATGAATAATACTGGTAACATACGAAAAGTTGCGACCGTATCCATATTGATTTCCATGCTATTCTTAAGTGCATGCTCCTCGACAAAAAAGTGCGCCAATGGAGAAATGGGAATACTAAAAAAACTGGATTTGGATGGGTGCGGATGGGTCATTGAACTCAAAAACGGGGAGCGGCTTCAGCCTATAAACCTCCATGATTTTGAAGTGCCCATGAAAGAAGGTCTCTCTATGAGTATTAGCTATAACAGGGTACATGAAATGGCAAGCATCTGTATGGCAGGAATCATAGTGGAACTTAGTTGTTTGCAGATTCAAGAGTAAAGCCCTTAGCTGCAACAAGGCATTTTCGGTTTCAATGGATGCTTGTCTATAGGGAACAGAAATTTATAAGCCCTTTATATCGAAGAAATACTACTTGATTAAAATGATAGTTCATGAAATTTAAAGAGGAAAAAATAAGGGAGTTGATAGCTCAAATAGAAACCATTTTGGAAGCGATCACGCTTGAAGAACCCAATTCTGATTCTTTCTTGGAAAAGGTACACCCTACTTACTTGAAGAGTGCCCAAAACCTAGTTCACTATGCGACGTTTAGGACCTTCGATTTAAGAACGACCCAGAAAAAGTTAAAGAATATGGGGTTGACCAGACTGGCAAAGGCAGAGGGACATTTGATGGGGAGTCTACTCAAAACAAGATTTATCCTTTATCGGTTGTTGGATTCGCAAGCCGTAGAAATTTCAAAGACGGGGCCCTATATAAAAAATGGCAAAAGGCTGCTGGCAAATCACACCAAAGAGCTTCTTGGGTACCGTTCCAAAGGAAGAAGGGTCCGGATCATGGTCACGCAGCCAACCGCGTCCGCCTACGATTATCAAATGGTTCACGAGATGGTGCAGCATGGAATGAATTGCGCGCGTATTAACTGCGCCCATGACCATCCTGAAGTTTGGGAAAAAATCATTCAAAATGTAAAGCGGGCTTCAAAGGCCTTTGGTAAGAACGTAAAGATTGCGATGGACCTAGCCGGGCCAAAAATACGCACAGGGAGCATCACGCCCGGGCCGAAGATTCGAAAATTCTCACCTGAACGCAATGAAAGTGGGAACATAGTGCGTCCGGCAGTACTCGTATTGATTCCTGAAATACAGCAGGATTCGGAACCCAATGCGTTACCCGTGGGGTACGATTGGCTCAAAAAATTGGCGTTGGGCGATAAACTTAGGGTAACAGATACCAGAAATAAAGTGCGAAAGTTTAGAGTAGTCGAGATCAATGAGGAACGGGTACTGTTGCATTGCAATAAAACCTCCTATATCGCCACAGGTGCCGTCATCCACTGTGCGAACCGGGAACTTGAAAATGGCATTATAGGAGCGCTTCCGCCGATAGAACGGTCCATTTTACTCCATACAGATGACCTGCTTACGATCACCAAAACCAATAGCCCTGGGAAGCGCGCAGTATTTGATGAAACCGGAAACCGTATCGAAAAACCAAGTATCGCTTGTCAGCTCCCGGAGGTTTTTAACAAAATAAAAGAAGGAGAGGCCATCTTATTTGATGATGGTAAGATCGAAGGTTGCATAGAGGCCATATTCCCAGATTATTTTGAGGTGCGCATCACGCGGGCAAACGAAAAAGGGTCTAAACTAAAGGCAGAAAAGGGAATGAACTTCCCGACCACCGATCTCGGAATTAGTGGCCTTACGGCCAAAGATAAAATCGATCTGGAGTTTGTCGCCAAGCATGCCGACCTGGTGAATTTTTCCTTTGTAAACTCCAAAGAGGATGTGGAAGAATTATTGGTTGAATTGAAAAAATGGGATGTGCTGAACAAGTTGGATATCATTCTTAAAATCGAGACCCGATTTGCTTTTGATAATCTGATAGAAATTCTCCTTACCGCCATGAAAGTCAAAAATATTGGGGTTATGATCGCCAGGGGTGACCTTGCCGTAGAAACCGGATGGGATACCATTGGAAAAGTACAGGAAGAGATATTGGCGATATGCGGAGCTGCACACGTACCCGTTGTATGGGCAACACAGGTGTTGGAAAGTTTCGCAAAAAAAGGCTTGCCTTCCCGGGCCGAAATAACAGATGCAACCGCTTCGTTAAAGGCAGAATGTGTTATGCTGAACAAAGGGCCTTATATCAATGAGGTATTGCAATTACTGGACAAAATTCTTTCTCGCATGGAACGGTTTCATGAGAAAAACGAAACGATGCTTCCAAAAATGGAAAAATTATGATCAACCTACCAAGGAATAATAGGATATGATAAGAAAGTTGTACAGGAACAAAGACCATTCGAATGACAAGACTTTTTTTCTTTAAGGACGTACTGCCAGTTGTACTTTTATGCATGACGGTATGTATGCCAACTGCCCTTTCCGCCCAGGAGAAAAAACCTAAAATCGCCCTTGTTCTGAGTGGAGGCGGTGCCAAAGGCATAGCCCATATTCCCTTATTGCAAACCCTTGATTCTTTGAACATTGTTCCCGATATGATTATTGGCACAAGCATGGGGAGTGTTGTGGGCGGACTCTATGCAATGGGCTACTCTGGCGATAGTATCGCCAAGCTGACACATTCGCTGAAATGGGGCGAACTCTTGGGCGGAAAAACGGATTTAAACGATGTAAGTGTAGAAGAAAAGAGCGAATTCAATAAGTATCTGATCGATTTTGATCTGGTAAAGGGAAAGCCAAGAGTAAATTCGTATTTATTGAACGATCAGAACCTTAGGGATGTATTTTCTACCTTAACTTTCCCTGTCTATAACATAAACGATTTTGATGACCTTGCCATTCCTTTTCGGTCGGTTACCGCCGATATTGTCAAGGCAGAGTTAAAAGTATTGGCAACGGGCTCGCTGGGTACGGCCATGCGCGCCAGTATGTCAATACCTGGGGTTTTTGAACCCATGGTTTATGATAATAGCTTATTGGTAGATGGAGGAATCCTGAATAATTTCCCTACTGATATTGCAAAAAGCATGGGCGCCGATATCATCATTGGAAGTGATGTCTCTGGTTACGGTAAGTCTATGGAAGAACTTGATAACCTAAGTGCCGTTCTATCCCAGTCGGTCATGATGGCCAATTACGGCCTTTATCCGAAAAACCGGAAACTATGTGACATCTTAATTGACCATGTGCCTAACCTATCATACGCCACTGCTGATTTTGTAAAGAGCAAAGAAATTTATGAAGAAGGTAAAATAGCGGCCTTAAAAAATGGCGCCCGTCTTAAAGAGCTCGCAGAAACGGTAAGGCATTATGAACAACGGTCACATACCTTGCCTTACTTGGAGGATAAGATTGTTTTTGACACCGTGGTTTTTAAGAACATTAGCCCTGCCAACGTACCCTTGGTCATAGAAAGGGCCAACATAAAACCCAATAAGGTATATTCCCAAAAAGATGTAATACGGTTTGTAAAAAGAACTATGGGAACCAATATTTTTAAAAAGATAACCTATGAACCCATCTTAGAAAATGATAAAACAGGGCTGTTATTGACCGGGTTTGAAAAACCGGCACATCAACTACGAGCTTCCTTGCATTTTGATCTGTATCGTGGTGTTGGTCTTATCGCCAATTATAGTGGTAGAAATGTGCTTGGCAAGGCCTCCCGTTTGCTATTGAGCATTGATATTGCGGAACAGCCAAAATTCTTGGCACAATACCAGAAGAATTTCGGCAACAAAAAAGACTGGTGGTGGAAAGCAGAGGCCATTGGCAATCAATTGACGCAAAAAGTATATGTAGACGGCAATGTAGCGGATGATTTAAGGGAGAAATCCTTTGTATTTTCCAACCAAATCAACAAAAATATAAACTCATTGAACAGCTATGTCGGTCTGGGTATAAATTACAAGTATACCGATATAAAGCCAACGGTTTCGACCGATATAAATGACAATATTTTTTCATTGAACAAGTATTTTTCAAGTAGCCTGAGCCTTGACGCCCGCTATGTATTCAATACGATGAACAAAGTATTTTACCCCACGGCGGGGACTAGTTTTCTAACTAGCTTGAGCAGGTCGCTACGGCAAGATGTAACGGTCAATTTCTCTGACCCTACTATTGCAGATATAAAGGGGGCGACCAATGATTTTACCAAGTTGCAGGTGAATTTTGAAAAAAGGCTGTTCCTTACTCAAAACAGCACTGGAATTCTTACGACCTCTGCCGGCTTTGTTCTTGCCGACGAACAGCGAGACAACGACGTTTCCTTTTATGACTTTGGCTATCCCGAGCTCTATTTCTTAGGGGGCAACCTGCCCATTCAAAGGGCCAATAGCTATGCTTTTCAAGGCTTGCATGAAGATGAATTATTGGTGAGTCAATTTTTGATGGTGAAGCTTGGTCTTCAGTATAACCCTATCAATAAATTTTATTTGACACCGCAATTCAATATCGCATCTGTGGGATTCAATAACCTTAGGGAATATACCAACAATGTCTTTTCTCCGGATGGCGATTGGCAGGTGTCGGAGGGGACCAGCCTGTTGGTTTCTGCGGGTGCGACAGTATCGTACAAGTCTATTTTAGGGCCGATCGATTTCAATACTACTTGGACGAACGATAGCAACAAACTTCGATTTTTTCTCAGTGTTGGTATTCCTTTTAACAGATAGACGCTCTATATTTATACCTATCAAAATGCTTGAAACGATTTATTAGTGAAAAGATTCTATAGATGGAAAACTTTGAGCAATTTATCCTTTTATTGGTTTCTGGTCAAGGCCTTGTGGTTAGCCTCGCATTGCTTTCGGGCGTATTCAAGAACAAATATGCCAACTTTTTCTTTGGCCTTTTAACCGCAGTAATTACGATAGAGATTTTAAATATTTGGGGAATGCGCGTCTCATACCATAATGTAGACAACGCTTTCCCTTTTTGGGTATTCGGCTCTTATCTGATGGTCCCCCCCGCTCTGTGGTTATTTGTGAGAACCAACATGCATCCCACATTTCAGCCCAAAGCGAAAAATCTACTCTTTTTTATTCCAGCCCTGCTAGAAATAGTGGTAGAATTATTTTCGTATTACTCCAATAGGTCGTTAGGAACGGGTTACCATTTAATGGAAAACTATTTTTGGTATGTTTTTACCGAAATAGTACCGGTAGTCACTATGATCCTAGTGCTTGTTCTTTTTGCAAAAGAATTAAAAAAAGCACGAGTGCGGTTCAAAAAAATGCTGGGTACTAAAAAGGGGCTTCCTCAGCTTTCGAAGCTATATGTTCTTTTTATGGTCTTTTCATTTCTTACGCTCTTCTGGCTGCTTTTGGCAGTGTTCGATGTTCAGGTTTTTATCGTTATTGAAGTAATCTTGTTGATTTTCTTATTTTCCCTCGGATATCTGGGACATTTCCAACCTGCATTTTTTGACATTCCTCAAATACTAAAAACGGAACTTATGAATGATAGGTTTCCACAATTCAACGATGAAAAAGAACTGGAAAAATTAAGGGTACTTTTTGAAGAAAAGAAGCTTTTTACGAAACAAAAATTAAGCTTGAAAGAAGTTGCGGGTCACCTTGCCCTTCCTGAAAGGTATGTGTCAGTACTTATCAACGGGTACCACAACAACAGTTTTAGTGCATATGTAAATTCATTTCGAGTCAAAGATGCCTTGCAACGTATTGCCGACCCTACCGAGCAACACAAAACCTTACTAGGGATTGCGCTGGAATCGGGATTTAACTCCAAATCCTCTTTCAATAGTGTGTTCAAAGCTGTAACCGGAAAAAACCCCTCAGAATTTCTAAAGGAATCAACTGGTCCATAAACACGATTCTGGACGTCTACTATTTGTTTTCAGTGCATTTACTGTGTATACTCGTAGTTGTTTTGAACGCTATAAAACGACTCGTATGAAAAATTCACTTGTAAGTACACTGCTCATTTTGATAGGGTCCTTTGGTTTTACCCAAGAAAACAGGTATAGCAACAATCCTGCGGAGGCTAAATTCATTACCGCCGATTACGAACGATTTTGGAAGGCATTCGACAAGGTGGAGGAAACGACCGCCAACCCGTTCGTGGAGTATCTAAAAAAAGCCTCAGAAGGTTTTAGTCCATATGTGAGATACTTCGATGCAGACACGCTTTATAAGACCGTTAAGGAGCGAAAAGGGGATTATTTAAAATCAAGGTATGTATTGGATGGTTTGGGTGAAAAGGAGACGGAAATTAAAGATGTCTACACAAAAATGAAAGATTGGCATGCAGGCGCCCAGTTTCCCCCCGTGTACTTTGTTGTGGGCATGTTCACATCTGGCGGTACCGTTACCGACAAGGGTCTTTTAATTGGCGCTGAAAAGTTGGAGAACCTAAACGGTTTAACAGGATTGGTAGCTCATGAGCTTATACATTATCAACAAAACATTACCGGAAAAGATAATCTTCTAAAGCAAGCAATACTAGAGGGCAGTGCCGATTTTATTGGGGAGTTGATTTCTGGGCAACACATCAATAAGGTCCCATTTGAGTACGGTACTAAGAACGAGGTAAAACTATGTGAGGAGTTTGTAAAGGTAATGCACAAGGAAGACTATACCGATTGGCTATACGGAACAAGCGGAAAGGACGATCGGCCGAATGATCTGGGCTATTGGATGGGCTATAAAATAACGGAAGCTTATTTTGACAGGCAAGCGGACAAGCAACTAGCCATACATGCTATTTTAAACATTGAAGAACCTGAGGTGTTTCTTAAAAAGGCCGGGTATCTCGAAAAGTTTATGACAGATGAGTAAACAGGCATACAGGTGGTTTGCGATAGGCTGAACAGGGCTACGCCCCATTACTAGAAAATTGATGTAAACTTCGAAATTCCATTAATTCCTAAGCGATATAATTTTACCGGCTCTCAAGACTTCCAATACAACCACATCTCCCGATTGAAGACTACTGGCAAAATCTCCCAATTTTTTGAGTGCCGCATCATTCATCTCAAAACGAATGCCGTTAAAAGCAAGAATAATATCACCACCCAACAGCACATCTGTACCATCTATGGTCGCCTTTACGGTACCACCCCGTAATCCCATTTTACCATAGGGAGAGCTAGAAACCACTCGTTGTACCAGCAAACATGCATTTTGAGGTACGTTTAATAACTCGGCACTTTTACCGGTAAGGGGAAGAAAGTCGGCTCCCGACCAAGGGATTTTTTTGTCGATCAAAAGGGCCTTGGCAATGTTTGAGGTGGCTGCAAAACCAATTCCCTGAAAACCACCTGTGACAGTTTTGATCTGACTTACGATACCAATGACCTCTCCCTGTAAATTAAACATGGGGCCGCCAGAATTTCCTGTATTTATGGCCGCATCTGTTTGAATGAACTCCGTATTCGTAAAGGGATTGGCGTCTTTCGTATTGTTTATTTTACTGCTAATATAACCTGATGACAATGAATGTGCTAGGCCGAACGGCGCCCCTATTACGACGACTTGTTCGCCTACTTTGCTCTTGTCAGAATCTCCCAAAGCAACCAATGTCGCATTTTTTTTTGGCCTTGTCAACCGAATCAAAGCCACATCAGCTTCATTAAAGGTCGAGACCACTTTTGCCTCAATCGTTTCACCATCCAAGAACCGAACAAAAAGCTTCTCGGCAACATCGACCACATGGGCCGCCGTTATGATTTCGGTGCTTGAAATCATAAAACCCGAACCCAATCCCTGGGAACTCACCATGGAGGTGGCATTCCCCTGTCTTTGAAGTTGTCGCTCCTCGGTGTAAATTACGACAACCGCTGGCTTCACCTTTTCATACAGGGCAGACAAGTCCTGGGCATTCCCCGCAGTATATAGTAGCAGAAAGAAAGTTAACACCAAGCAGCGCATTCGTTTTTATTTTAATTCGTTGGCAATGATTTTGGCAAATGCCTTCCGAACACCTTTTCCAGTGTCTGGGTTGGTAATTTCAGCCGTACTTACCGATAACAGTCTTTTTTCTTCGTCGAGGCCTAAATTATAAGTTACCGCCTCAAGTACATAAGTCGTTTCGGTGGTATAGGTAATCTGCTCATCCATTTCTCTTGGCCCCAAACGAGGTGGTGCAGTTACATCATCATAGTACCCCTTTAAGGTTACGTATTGATTTCCATAGTAATCCAATAGAGAACTATATCCTCCTTCCCGTCGCATCACATCTATTTCTTGCACGTCTTTCAGAGAGGTCAATGTCAAAATATCAAAACCTTCTTTTCGGAACAGGGCAATCACTTCCGCTATGCGTTCGGCAGTTTTATTGTCGATACGTTTTAAATCCGGAAAAGCAATATGACTGGCAACGGCATTGATACCCTTGCTTTTTAACTTACTTACTAAATCAACTTCATACGCCTTACGAACATCCTCAATTGGTGTTCTGGCAACAATCAGCATTTTTTTATTTCTCAGCGTCTCAAAATCATCTGACTTATAGGCGTTGGCCAATTTCATTCCAGAGCAGCCGGACAAAACAATTGCAGTAAACACAAGTAAAAAGAATTGATATGTAGTTTTCATTTTATGAATTTTGGAGCGGGAAAATTAAGACTAATCTTTAAATTTTCCTCAATAAATAACCGTTAGTTTACCACATCGAAGCAATTGGAAGTTTCCAAATAATCGTAGCCTCCTCTGTTATTCTTCTCAAAACATTCTCCAAACAGTTTGATCAGATTTACCTCATAGGTTTGTAGCGAACCTTCTAACCGATCTAAAACGGATTGATGTAGTTTTAGCTTTTCCTTTTTGTATCCGTTTTTAGAAGTAAAGAAAACAAGCTTACGCCCTTTTTTGGGGTAAAAGAATTTCATCATACCGCTAATCGGATCGTTGGTAATATCCATTCGATTTTCATACACTTCGGCCGATGGAGGGAGCAATTCAAATTCCTTTAATTGCCTGATCATCCAGTTCAAAGAAACACCACTGATGTTGGTATTCAAAGCACCGCCACCCACATCGGAATGTGCTCCAAAAAACCATACCTCATTCACAATTTCCTTGGGCTTTACCTCCTTACATTCTTGGACCAGATAATCGTCAACCAATATAGATGGTGTAAACACGGAACCTCTATTATCGTTCAAAGATAGCGCTTGCGCGGCCCTGTTGATATTACAGAGCTGGTCGTGATATTTAGTTTCTGCCACATAGTAATCATCTTTATAATCGGGAATCCCTAAGGAGGCAACCGTATCCCACAACCCCATGAACTCAATTTTATAATGATCGTATTCCATACGCTGTTGCGTCACTTCAAAAACCGCATTTCTTCTTTCTTGAAGGGTTTTATCCCCCTTGTGCGCATCAAATATTTTTTTTACAAATTTTAACCTTTTGTCTTTTGGAATTTTGCTCACATCCACGATACCCGCAACGTGAATCATGCCCGCCAGAATACGAGCAGAATAGGCGCCCCTGCTAAAGCCAAACAGATAAATTTCATCTTTACGCTCATGATCATAGTGCTCAGCAAGATATAGATAGGCATTGCTTACCGTTCCACGAATACCAGAACCCGTTAGCATACCCGCAATATCAGCTCCGTTGCCAACTCCTCTTACATAGGCCGCGCCTACATTGGAATTATTTTGTAGTGTAACTAGGTTGTAGAGTTTTGAAACATTGGTATGGCTTCCCTCATTACTGGCCGTCCCATCCATGAAAACAGCCAACTTCTTTGGAGCAACTTCCAAAGAAATGGGTTGATGTACAATGGCTTTTTTGCTTCCGCAAGATGAAAAGAGTAAAACAATCAACAAGCAGGAAACCAGCCTACTAATTTGATCTGAAAACCTTTTTTTAATGAAAGACATATAGCTAAAGTCGGTTTAATAGGAATAGAAAGTTGGAGTTACTTAAACTGATCCGCTATTATCTTGGTAAAGGTTTTTTGAATTTTATCAGGCGCGTCCGGATCTGTAACATCTACCAGGCAAACGTTCACCAACTGTTTGTCTTGCTCGAGCCCTAGATTATAGGTGAGCGCTTCCAACACATATGTTTTAGAAGTAGCCACAATAGGAACATCGGAACTGCCAGAATTAGGGCCGAAACTTGCTTTATCCTCATAGCTTTCAGGAATCCCCATCTGCCCTGCCATATTGCCATTTTGGGTCTCTATGGTCTGTTTCAGGGAAGTAAGTATAATTCCTGAGATACCAGCTTCCTTGAATGCTTTCACTATTCGTGTAGCTTCCTCAGGGGTTTTAGCCTCGGTCAATTCAGGAAAACGTAGGTGCGATTCGATGGCATCGAGGTTTTGAGCTCGTAGTTTGGTAGCGATCGCAACTTCATACGATTTTCGCACTTCGGGTTCCGGAGATTTCGATACCACAAGAATCTTTGAATTTGCAAGGGAATCAAAACTTTGAGATTTCCAAGAATCCATCAATTTGGTCGTGGAACAACCAAAAAAAAGGATGGATATCGAAAAGAGAATCAAACTTTTTTTAAACTTCATAAGCGCTGGTTGGTAAGTTTTCTTCAAGATATAAAAAATAGCAGTTTTATCACCCACAATTGGTTTTAAGATCGCAATTTAAAATTCACCTTCCTAAAACCAAGTTTATTGGTATCCTAAAAAAAACCAAAGTAGAAAATGTAATTTTGAACTTATGGAAATTTTTTCCCGATTGATAGAGCTGTAAATTCTTTTCTTACATTTTCATGTGTGCCGAACGGCCTTCAGATTGGTGCGGAACCACCAAATTTTGTATTAGTGTCTATAGTTTTTAATTGCCTCGGTAAAAAACAGGACCGCCTCTGATTGCGTTGTATTTTTAGCAGGAAGAATCGCCCCGGTAAAACCGCTCTTTTTCCATTCTCCCTTTGAGAGCCGTGAAAAGCCATCAGTTGAAATGGCATCATGCCCTTTATAGCCACTGATATAAAAGTAGTGCTCGTCACCAACGCTATCGGGAATTGCCAAACCAAAGCCTACCGCGCTATGCGCATTCAAACTTGCATAGGCTCCACTATCAAAATGGTGCGGCCAGATACGTATCGGTGATTCTAAGCCCGTTGATGCAAGCGTTTCTTCAAATGTAGACTGCGCAAGAATACGCAATTGCACTAGTTCCCCCAACCGCTTCGTATTTTGGAAATCAAATTTATAATCATCGCTTATTTCATACGGCAGGTCATAATGGAACCCATAGGAATAGGATTTGCCCAAAAACCGCTGCGATACCTCTTGAAGCCACTGCAATACGGCCTCGTGTGTGGTGCCATCCAACACCAAAGATTCGGTATTATTTTGTGAAGTCCATTGCAAACCAACGTTTTTATAATGCAACGAAAGTACATCGCCCTTTTCTGAAAGCGGGTGCGTTTCCAAACGCTGGTTTTCTATTGAAAAGCCTAGGTTGGTGTGACTGTCATCGGCCGTTTTAGGGACAAAGTTTATTCCGGCAGCAGCCAAATATTGAGCTGCCAAGTGCATATTTTTCACCGTGTTTTCCATTAGATTCCTGCGTACTTAATTCCTGTTAGTTTGTTCATTTCCCAATCATAGGTAGACAAATCATCCTGATTGAATTTGCTGATATCATCATACCCGCAAGATCGGGCCACCACCTTTATAAGGGCGTTGGTCGCATCAAAGAAGTTGTGTAACTGCTTGGCCGAGGATTCGATAATCAATCGGCTGCGCAACGATTCCTTTTGGGTAGCAATGCCCACAGGGCAGTTATTGCTACCACAGGCACGCATTCCCAAACAGCCAATGGCCTGTAGGGCGGAATTCGAAACAGCAATGGCATCGGCCCCCAGCATCAACGCTTTTGAAAAATCTTCTGCAACGCGCAATCCTCCTGTTATCACCAACGTAATATCGGTGGCGCCTACGTTGTCCAAATATTTTCTTGCACGTGCCAGGGCCGGTATGGTCGGCACATTGATGTGATCTCTTAAGATGGTAGGTGCGGAGCCCGTTCCACCGCCACGCCCATCTAAAATAATATAATCGACCCCTGCATCCAGGGCAAATTGAATATCCTTTTCTATATGACTCGCTGCAATTTTAAATCCGATGGGAATACCTCCCGTTCGTTCCCGTACCTTATCCCCAAAATCCTTGAAATCCTTTGCCGTACGAAAATTTGGGTTCGCCGCGGGGGAAATGGCCGTTTCCCCTTCCTTAAGACCTCGTACCTCAGCTATTTCCTTACTTACTTTACTTCCTGGCAGATGCCCTCCAGTTCCTGTTTTCGCTCCTTGGCCGCCTTTAAAATGAAACGCCTGCACATGGTCTAGTTTATCCCAACTAAAACCAAATTGTGCAGAGGCCAATTCATAAAAATACTTACTGTTACTTGACTGTTCCTCTCGCAACATGCCCCCTTCCCCCGAGCAGATACCCGTACCTGCAAGCTCGGCTCCTCGTGATAGTGCTATTTTTGCCTCTCTAGACAAGGCGCCAAAACTCATATCGCTTACAAATAGAGGGATGGCAAGTTCCAGCGGTTTCTTGGCCCTGGGACCAATAACTACCTTTGTGATTACTTCTTCATGGTCTAACAAGGGTCTTGTCGCCAATTGAGCCGGTAAAAACTGAATATCGTTCCATTTGGGAAGTGTGTTTCTATCAACCCCCATAGAGGCCGAAAACCCGTGATGGCCTATATTCTTAAGTCCGTTTTTGGCAAGTTCCTTAATGTATCCTGTATAAGGTTCGGTAGCTTCAGGATGCGTATCGGCATAAGCCCCCAAATACGCATCTCGGTCAAAGGGTTGGGCATGTTTTTCTAAATAGGCATCTATTTCTACCTCATCTACGAATAGTTCCCCATCCGCTACTTTTGTAGAAAACTTATGAAGCACTTCATTGTTGTTATATTCCGAAACCCCCGTATCATATCTATAGTCCCAGCCATGCACACCACAAATAAGATTATGACCATCTATATGACCGTCTGCCATTAGTGCACCGCGGTGCAGGCACCTCCCATAGAGGACCGAGATAAGCGCGTCATACTTTATCACCACCAGATCCAGACCCTTTACCAAAGCATGTGCCGGTTTCTTATTTTCTAACGAATCTATGGTTGCTATTGCAATTGGTTTTTTCATCTGTTTTGTATTAGTGTTGGTTTATTCTTAGTTGCCTTTATAGCGCAACCTTACAATTATTTTTCGACGGTGTAATCCAACCATACCTAGAACCCGAAACCGAGCGTAAATACGATACGGCCACCATCACCACTGGTATAATATCCAAAATTCAGGGCAAAGGCATCTGCGCCCGTTACCCAAACAGACCCTCCTATGGAGTTGTGCCATTGATTCGAAGTGTCATTTTCTACCCATACCCGACCGTGGTCAAAACTTCCTGTTAATCCGAACCTAATGGGAATAACACTTGTTTTTAATCCTCCTAGGGAAAGTCGTAGATCGGTATTTTGATAGAAAGCGGTTTTCCCCGTAAAACGTTCATTACGGAAACCTCTTAAGCCATTATTGCCTCCTATTCGGGCTCCGTGATAAAACTCAAAGTCGTCCCCTAACAGTATTTTTCCGCCCAATTTAGTGGCGAATACCAGGTTGCCTTTTTTTGTGATTTTATGATCTATGGCCAAATGGGGCTGTACATACGCGAAACTATTTTCAGCCGCCGTATTGTCAATATTCGCCTTATAGCCGAGCGTAAGACCGAGGTCTACCCCTAAGGTAGGAAACGCTATGTTATCACTATTCTTGAAAAAATAACTTAGCTCGGCCCCGGCATAGGTCTGCCGTTCAAATAAAACGGCATCGTTTGGCAAACTATTGATAAAACGGTCCTGCGTATTTTCAACTTCAAACGATTCTACCAAGGGTTTGAATATGAAATGGCCTCCATTGGCACCTCTATAGTTCAAAGAGACCGCAGCGCCGGCCTTGCTTACCCTTGTTCTATTGAAATTAAGGTCGACCTCGTCGTTGTCATAAGTGGTATCGTTGCCCAATCCGAAAAAGTTTTCGGCAAAATTGGGACTCGCATAGGCCCCCTCAATACCAAAGTTCCAGTTATGGAAAATATTGGCGAATTCTCCTTTATACGCAAGATCATAGCCAGAAGTACCTGTGTAGTAGGCGGCACTGATACTATGCTTATAGGTGAAGGGATTGCGCTGCATTCCATAATAGGTATGATTGCTCAACACCCCAATTCGCAAACCATCATCCGGATTAAACGAAAACAATGGCAACAATTGATCAAGGGTATGTTTTACTTTTCTTTGGTCATAATTGTTAAGACCATAGTCATCTACCAACCATTTTTTCGACGCCTTGTTTACGATCGTATTCTCCTTGCTTTTATAATCGTATAATTTTACTTTTCTGGTATTCTTAAAATCATATACATCGTTCTTTTTACCGCCGACGATTCGAATTTTTATCAAGTTATCTCCAGAACCGTCTACCAAAAAGGTATCTTTCCCGTCGAGGCCATACACCCATATTTCTTTGGTGATATCCCGATCAAAAGTACGGTTAAGCAGCCCCAGGTCTTTACGCTCGATCGTTATCGTAGTTTTACCATTTGTGTGCCTTGTGATATGAAACGTATCGGCCTTCTGCGTTCCTGTAATCACTTCGAACCTACTTAAATAATCGAAGTAGTCTTTGGCGATTTTCACGATGTTTCCCCTTCTAGCCTTCAACTTCATCTTGATATCTTCGATAGTCGTTCCTTTTATTTCCTCAGGAATTGCATCAAAGGCTTTTTCAATTTCAGTATCGGTCACCCCATTTTGAACGAACATCGCCTGTTTTTCCCATTCACTCCAGTCAGAAGCATTTATAAGGGTCAAATCTAAGTGATAGGGTGAAGAAGCAAACCATTTTACACTTCTTAAATCAGCATCATAGCTTTGCATCTTCCGAAGTCCGGGGACGGCTCTGGTCAGAAAACTGATCAAGGTGCCGTCAAATTTGGAAAAGGCCTGATCTCTATCTCTAGGGATAGGCTTGCAATACTCCGTACCATCTTCATTTTCAAAAAGTGCCCACCGCCATTGATCTTCATGACGGTCCCAATCTCCCAACAACATATCAAAAATTCTCGCCCTAATATAAGAGGGTTCATCTACGACGGATTTGCCCGACTTGTTTATCTCTTGTAAAACATCGGCCGTACTCAAAATCTTTTTTGGGGCACCAAAACTTTTCAAACCAAGCTGCGTATCACCAACATGTTCTTCGACCATATACAATTCATCTCCAAAATCCTCATTGTAGGATCCCAAAATATCATGCTTCGGAATATAATATAACAACGGATTGGTATGATGTACGTCCGCTGCATCCGAAAGCCTACCAATGGCATAGGGTACATAGGGGTGTGAGGTGGTATAAAAATCAGATAGAAATTTATCTACCACCGTACCGTCTAACGCATTGCCGATATAGGTTTCCTGAAAAGCATTCGCCTGCAAAAACTTAATGGTACTCTTTTTTAAAGCGCGCATAACATATTGCTTACCAGCGGTATCTACCAAGCGAAGTGATTTTGATTGCTGCCCCCCTCCCCTTTTTATAGGTGTTAATCCCCCCAATAGGGTGTCTAACAAGGCAACAGGAGCGTTTACTTCCCTCCCATAGTATTCCCGATAGTGATTGCCCCAGAGCGCTCGATAAAAACCGCTTTTCTGGGTAGCTTCCTTTGTATAAATCGATGCCAATTGACTTGTTGGGAAATTATCTTTAATGGTGTAGGATGCAGTCGGTTCTTCTTGCTCTCCTTTTATGACGGTATTCTGATATACTTGCTCGGACGTGCCATTTTCCAATGCATAAAAATGAACAGTGACCTTACCGTCATGCCCGATATCCAATCGGGCAAACCCATTTTTAGCAGCAGCGAAACTGTCGGCATCCGTATGTTTCACCGATTGTAGCGAACCCGCCGCCCCACTGACAATTTGAGGCACATGCTCATTTATAAATTGTAAGTTCTTATCGTGGCCCGATAAAAAAATGATATGATCGGTACCCCGGGCGATGGTCTTTAATCGGTTTCTGAGTTTCCTAAACTGTTTGTTCTGAAAATCTTGTGTGCTAAAACCTGCAACATTCCCAAAGAAACCCTGCTTTGTTTTTGTTTCTATAGGATGATGAACGGCAACCAAAATTATTTTCCCTTGTGCTTTTTTAAGCCGATTTTCAAACTCTAAAAAGAACAGGTTCCGGTTTTGAATCTCGGTTTTATCATTGATATACGTGTCGTTGTTCCAATCTTCTAAAAACCATTGGGAATCGATCGTAATAAGCACCGTATGTGCTCCGAGGTCATGGTGTTTAATGGGCGCGCCATCATCGGGATAAAACTTTGCCTTACTATTTTTCTGAATGTATTTTTCTATATCGGAAAGCCCGCGATGGCCATTTGTAGACCACTCTTGATTGCCGGGCATAAAAACCACATGCTTACCCAGTTCCTTTACGATGCTTAATTGTTTCTTTATCGAATTTTTATAATCCGTTTTAGGAGTCGCATTTCCCAAAATCAACAAGCTGGGGTTTTGAGCCGATTT
>CALIIC010000026.1 GCA_938020445.1 uncultured Flavobacteriaceae bacterium
CAGAAATTTAAAAGGCCCTGGCGTCCCTTGCGACTTCCTTGTGCACTTTGCGTTTAGACTAAGTTTATGGAAGCAGAATTAATAGGACATCGGACCCAACTTTCCTCCAACATCGTACTACTATGCCGGTTTTTGAGAACAAAAGGCTTTCCGGTAAGTGCTTCTGAAGAGGCCGATGCGCTGCACGCGATAACGTATTTGCCCATCCATAAAGAAATCTATTTCAAAAGGGCATTGAAGGCCGTTTTGACCAAAACGAAGTACCAACAAACGGTCTTTGATGAGTTGTACATCGAATTTTGGCGGCAATTATCAAAGGCTACCGATTCCAAATTGAAGGACATAGAGGAGCAACGCCCCAAGCAGACGAACAGTCAAAAGAAACAAGCGCAGTTCGAGTCACTCAAAGAGTGGTTGAATTTAAGTCCTTCCGAGGAAGAAAAAGAGGTTTCTTCTTATAGCACCATTGATGTGCTTACCAAAAAAGACTTTGTGGATCTGAGCGAAGAAGAAATGCAACTGATGATGCGCATGTTACAGAAAATGGCCCGGAGAATGGCGCATCAAAAAAGCCGTTTAAAGGTACGCTCAAAAAAAAGACATCAGCTGGATTTAAAAAAAACGATTCGGGCCAATATGCGCCAAGGGGGAAACATACAGCAACTTCATTTCAGTCAACGAAAAGAGAAAAAGCTTAAAATAGTTTTGCTCTGCGATGTCAGCAGATCTATGGACCTCTATAGCCGATTTTTGGTGCATTTGATTTATGCATTTCAAAACGCCTATGACAAGATAGAAACCTTTGTTTTTAGTACGGCCTTGCATCAGGTGAGTTCTTTATTGAACAACCATGCCTTTGACAAGGCCTTCGATATCATATCGGATCGAGTACCGCAGTGGTCGGGCGGAACAACGATCGGTAGTTGTTTGTACGATTTTACCAAGAACCATGGCCATGGGATGCTCGATAAAAAAACGATTGTACTCATTTTGAGCGATGGCTGGGATACGGGAGATGCAGAAACAATGCAAAAGGCTATGAAACTCCTCTATAAAAAGTCAAGGAAAGTGATTTGGTTGAACCCCTTGGCGGGAAGCCCTGATTTTTCTCCAGAAGCGTTGGGGATGAAAACGGCACTTCCTTATATAGATGTACTGGCATCTGCTCATAATTTCGAAAGCCTAAGGGACGTATTGCTTCAATTTCGAAAAAAGAGGAATCTATTGAAAAGTCAGCTTATTTAGGGTTTTGTTGAAGTATTTGTTTTATTGGTGTATGAATGATGGATAATGTGTAAAAAAATACTTCTAAAATTTTAGAATTGTCAATGGTAATTTTTATCTTCAAGGGCTTTTCTCGACAATATCTCCGCGCATAAGTTGGTAAAGGCCGAATGCGATTCCACATAGCCACAAGCGTTTTGAGGAGACGCGATTCAAGTTACTTGATAGTGAAGAATCATCATATAATTTAAAATAGACGCATATGAACATTTCAATAACGGTCAATGGCAAAGTCCATACCCATGATATTGAACCAAGGGTCAGTCTGGCCCAATTTTTACGTGAAAACCTTGACCTTACGGGAACCCATATTGGTTGTGATACCAGTGGCTGTGGTGCCTGTACGGTCACCTTGGATGGCAGCGCCGTAAAATCCTGTACGTTATTGGCCGTGCAGGCAGATGGGGGCGAGATCACGACGATAGAGGGGATGGCCGAGGGCGATCAAATGCACCCCATTCAAGCGGCTTTTAAGGAAAATCACGGATTGCAATGTGGTTTTTGTACGCCAGGAATGGTGATGACGGCCGTAGATATTTTAAAGAACAATCCGAGCCCGACCGAAGACGAGATACGCCATGGTCTGGAAGGGAACTTTTGTAGGTGTACCGGGTATCATAATATAGTTAAATCAATTCAGCATGCCGCTGAACAAATGAAAGGATAAAGCATGGAAACATTTATAGGAAAACCAGTAAAAAGAAGGGAAGATGCCCGCTTTCTAAAGGGAGCCGGCCGCTATACCGATGATATTAAGTTGCCCAAAATGACGCATTCGGCCTTTGTTCGGAGTCCGTATGCCCATGCCAACATTCGAAGTGTTGATACCACGGAAGCAAGCAAAGCCGATGGCGTAGTAGCTATTTATACCGGGGCTGATAGCTGCGGTACGTTCGGCGTTCCCTGTGGTTGGCAGGTGGACTTTAAGAATGGGGAGACCATGCGAGAGCCATTGCATCCTTTGTTGGCAAAAGATAAGATCAAACATGTGGGCGAAGCGGTTGCCATTGTGATTGCCGAAACCTTGGAGCAGGCCCGCGATGCAGCCGAATTGGTACAGGTAGATTATGAGTCGCTCCCTGCGGTTACCGACCCTCGAAAGGCGATGGAGCCTGGTGCGCCTTTGGTGCATGAAGAATGGCCCGATAATGCCTCCTTTGATTGGTGTATCGGGAACGATCGGGCAGAAGTAGAGGCGGCATTGGAAGCGGCACACCATGTCACCGAAATGGAGTTTCGCAACCAGCGGCTGGCTCCGAACGCGATCGAACCTAGAAGCTACATCGCCGATTACGATGTGAATGCCGGAAAATGGACCCTGTACACCAGTACTCAAAATCCACATCTGATCCGTTTGTTGCTGTGTGCTTTTGTGTTGGGCATTCCTGAGCATAAAGTACGAGTAGTCTCTTATGACGTTGGAGGTGGTTTCGGAAGTAAGATTTACCATTATACCGAAGAGGCGCTGCTCACTTGGGCCTCCAAAGAAATAGGACGTCCCATAAAATGGACTTCGGACCGTACCGAAGCGTTTTTAACGGATGCACATGGTAGGGATCATGTGGTCAAATCCAAGATGGGCTTCGATGAGGAAGGAAAAATAGTAGCACATCTAACGGATGAATTTTGTGCCATGGGCGCCTATCTGTCGACCTTTGCGCCGGCAGTGCCTACCTATTTGCATGGCACCTTGTTTCAAGGGGTGTATACCACGCCTTTGATTCATTTGAACGTAACGGCACCTTTTACGCATACGGTGGCGGTAGATGCTTATAGAGGCGCGGGCCGCCCGGAAGCTACCTATCTGTTGGAACGTATCATTTCCAAAGCAGCGAAGGAGATGGATATGGATCCAGCCGATCTGCGCTATAAAAACTTCATACCACCTTTTGATGGTGTAAACGAACCGGGGTATCAGACACAGGTGGCACTGCAGTACGATAGCGGTAATTACCATGCGGTATTGAAAAGAGGGCTTGAGATGTTGGGGTACGAAGACTTTAGGAAGGAACAAGAAACAGCCCGTGCAAATGGGAAATTACTGGGGGTAGGAATTTCTACCTACATAGAAGGCTGCGGAATTGCCCCCTCGGCCGTAGTAGGTTCTTTGGGCGCACGGGCCGGTCTCTATGAAGTAGGGGCGGTGCGGGTACAGCCAACGGGCAAGGTGTCCGTTTTTACAGGCTCACATTCCCATGGGCAAGGACATGAAACGGTTTTTGCACAATTTGTGGCCGATAAACTTGGAATACCGATGGATGATGTAGAGATCGAACATGGTGATACGGACCAGGTGGCCTTCGGTATGGGCACCTATGGCTCTCGAAGTTTGTCCGTAGGTGGAAGTGCTATTATCAAGAGCGTTGAAAAAATATTGGAAAAGGGCGCGAAAATCGCTGCCCATAAACTGGAAGCTGCTGAAGAAGACTTGGAATATGCGGAAGGAAAATGGACGGTAAAGGGTACTGATAAATCTATTTCGTTCGGAGATGTCTCCCTAACGGCTTATGTGCCACATGATTATCCGGAAGGACTGGAGCCGGGACTTGACTTTTCCAGTTTCTACGACCCAACGAACTTTACCTATCCCTTCGGTACGCATATTGCGGTTGTAGAGGTCGATTCAGATACCGGTAAGGTAACTTTAAAACGTTTTGTCGCCTGTGATGATGTTGGGAATGTCATGAACCCAATGATCGTGGATGGACAAATACAGGGCGGCGTCGTACAGGGTGTTGGCCAAGCTTTGTTAGAGGAAGTCATCTATGATGAATCGGGGCAAATGTTGTCCAGTTCTTATATGGACTATGCAATGCCGCGGGCCGATGATATTCCGATGATCGAAACGGATCGTACCGTTACGCCTTGTCCGCACAACCCGCTAGGGGTGAAGGGAGCAGGGGAAGCGGGTGCCATAGGGTCTACCCCGGCGGTCGTAAATGCCGTGGTCGATGCACTGGCCCATTTAGGGGTCACCGATATTCAAATGCCATTGACCCCGCAACGGGTGTGGAAAGCAATGCAAAATTAGAAACATTCGAAAAAAGATTTTAAAGAAATAGGAATATGATACCAGCAAAATTCGATTATATAAAGGCCGCTTCCGTTGGGGAAGCCATCAACCTTTTGGAAAAACATGGCTTTGATGCCAAGATCGTTTCGGGAGGGCATAGTTTGATTCCCGCCATGAAATTGCGACTGGCGACCCCTGAGGTGTTGATCGACATTCGGGGCATTGAAGGAATGAGTACCATTACCGAGGAGGGAAATGAAATCGTCGTAGGTGCGAACTGTACCCATCACGAACTCACGGTTAACGGGCTTGTAAATGATCATGTGAATGTATTGGCGCAGGCTGCTAAATGCATTGGTGATATTCAGGTGCGGAATAGGGGTACCTTGGGCGGTAGTTTGGCGCATGCCGATCCGGCTTCTGATTACCCGGCTACGGTATTGGCCTGCGAGGCGACCATTGTTGCCCAAGGAAAAAATGGAAGCAGGAATATTGCGGCCACCGATTTTTTCCAAGGCTTATTTATGACGGCATTGGAAGAAGGTGAGATCATTACAGCCGTTCGTTTTCCGAAAGTCACCAATGGTACTTATCAAAAGTTTTTCCAATCTGCCTCGCGTTTTGCAGTGGTGGGCGTTGCCGCGGTAAAGGATGGTGACGGGGTAAAAATAGGAGTCACCGGCGTGGCCGGGGTACCCTATCGTGCCACTGCGGTTGAAAATGCCTATGACGGTAGCAGCACTTGCGCCGTGCATGCCGTAGATGGGGTCGATGATGTGATGAGCGACCATTTTGCGGATGAGGAATACCGTTCCCATTTGGCCAAAGTATATGTGAAAAGGGCCTTGGAGGCCCTGTAATCATGGAAACCTAAAAAGATACAACCCTGACCGCAGCGTCAGGGTTTCTTTTTTTTGCCCTTGCCGCGTTTGGTGGTCGGAATCGTGTATTTTTATACAGAGAATGCTAAAAGAGAAATATAGCTACTTGTGACTATATACAATTGTTGGTACATATTTTAGAATATTGGAAAATTTTAAAACCTTAATGACCTTCATGTTCCCTACAGAACTGGCAGTGGTCAAATCCAAACTTGAATCAGAAGGTATTGAATGTATAGTTCTCGACGAGAATACTGTTCAGGCACATAATTTTCTTTCCCAAGCAATCGGTGGTGTTCGACTTCAAGTAGCGGAATCCAATTTTGAAAGGGCTAGGGAAATTCTTGAGGATAGTGGACTTGCGGAAAAGGAAAAAAGACCTGACCAAAGTGAAATTGAAAAGACAATGAACAACCCGAAATTTCAAAAAAGAATGAAATTTTTCCTTGTTACATTGGTCGCTACTACTGTAGTATTCGTGTTAACTTTATTTGTTTATCGATATTTGAATCGTCCTACTGATTTAGAACGCTTAACTGAAAGAAATTGGTGTTTGGACTACATCATCTATCAAAACCAAGAGTACGTTCCCTATACCATATCCGACAGAATACAAATTAGCTTAATTAATGAATGCTCTGAGAAATTGGATTTTGACACGACTGGACATGTACATTTTCCTGGTTTTAACTCGTCTCGAATAAATGGAAGTTGGAAATTAGAAAACAATACTATTAGCGTATCTCAACTTGATACCTTGGACTTTCTCCTTGAAAGAAAATATGAATATAAAATAAACCAGAAAGAACTAATTCTAAATTCTGATTCGTTAACAATTTATTGTTCAAATTTAAAGTATGGATATTATTGATGGAAGAATTAAAATGCCCTAGTTGTGGTTCTTTAGAAGTTTCAAAACCTAAACCATCGAGAGGTTCAATGGCAATAGCGATACTTCTCATTGGAATTCCGCTTCCTTTCCTTTCAAAGAAGAGTCATTGCTTTGATTGTGAAACCGATTTTAAACCATAAAAAGCATGTGCTAACGCGGTGAATAATTAACTGCGGTCAAATTTCTAAAACGAAATTCATTGCTATCATTTATTTTAGCATATGTGCAGACATTATCCGTTGAAAAGCCCGCAACCTATCATAAACAAACCGTTAAGCTCAATTTTAATTAACCTTGCCAAATGAAAAAACACTTAGTACTGCTAATAATTGCAGTAGGCATCTTTGCTTTTACCGCAAAGGGACAACAGAGGAACACTTCTTTCGGAATTCAAGCAGGAACTAATTATGCACGGTATACTCCACGTTTTATAAATCCAAACACGGAGGACATTCGCTATGCAGGGAAAATCGGTTTATACATTGGTGGTTTCGTTAATTTTAGAGTAAGTGAAACGATTAGAATACAACCGTCGTTGTTATTCGCATCTCAGGGAAGTAAATTCATAAATGAAAACTTTGAAGTTCGTCAAAGCATCGACCAACAAGCAACAGAGTATGATTTTAAAACTAATATTATAGAATCAACAATTGTTCTTCCCGTAGTGGCTCAAAATTACGTCAATGAAAAATTCTATATTGAGGCGGGTCCGCAAGTCGGATACATTTTTAGTTTAAAAGAGAAAAACGTTGGAGACACGCTTCCTGGAATCACGAATGATGGAACTAGGAATTTATCAAATAAGGACAAATTGGATTTAGGACTTTTAGTTGGTTTGGGGTATAAATTCAATGAAAATTTTGGACTTAACTCTAGGTACTATTTCGGAGTAATCGAACGTAATAATATGCTGAAATCTTCAGTATTGAATCTCGGAATTGAATATAGCTTCTAGAAAAACTGTTCGTAACATTGCCTAAAATTCACTGCTTGCGTCCCGAAGCGTCCGAGCCTCGGTCGAATCACAGCGCGGCCCGACCGTTGGCAACAAGCGGGTGCGATAAAGGCATATGGTTTATTAATTATAAGAATGACTTTTCATTCATTTGTGTCTTTTATAAATCGTTTTACATTATTTATCATTCAATTTAGATAAAGCCATCTATTTTTCATCTTTTAAATCCACTATGATAAACCATATTGAGTTCAGCAAAGCAATTATTCATTTGGACCTGGAAAAGGTTTATGAATTGATGGATGTAGGAAAAATAGCTGTAAACGACTATGTAGGATTTGATAATAATGATACTATTTTAATGAAAGTTGTTTCATGTTTATCGAAATTAAAAGGTTCCGAAAAACAATTGGAATTAGTGTCGTACTTGCTGAGCAAAGGTGCTGATGTAAATTGGAAAAATGATGATGGCTACAATGCTTTTCACATGTCACTTGCCCATCATAGCCTCTCGAAAATAACCCTGTTGTTTCTGAAAAGTAACAAGGTGCATGTTAATGTTGTGGAAGACAAGCATGGGAATAGTCCAATTTTTACCGCAATACGGGAATATGGACATACGTGGAGGGAAGAACAAAAAGAACTGAATCACCTACGGTTTGAGATTGTAAGGGAACTTTTGGAGAAAGGGGCAGATCTGAATAAAAAAAATAAGCATGGTATTTCAGCATATACTTGGATTGAAAAGCTTGCTGAAAATGACGGGTTACATGTTCTTATAGAGAACCTAAGATGAATAGTTTCTAATGGTCTGCGTATATTTATGAAGCCCACCTCGTCTATAGGTAGGCAAAAAAAATTGCTATGCGCACGACGGAATGAAAATGCGCGTTTGTTGCCGCACGGTTCATTCCTCAATAATTATACGCCATTTGAAAAAAAACTAAGATTGGAAGAAAAAATCAAAATAAGACCGCTCAAATCATCAGATTCAGCTGAATTGGCAAAGCTTGCGAACAATAAAAGGATTTGGGATAATTTAAGAGACTATATTCCATTTCCCTATAGCGAAAGTGATGCCAAGTTTTTTATAAACCTAACTATAAAAGAGGCGCCGCAACAAACTTTTGGAATAACATACAAAGGCAAACTCTCGGGTGTAATAGGACTGGTACTACAAAAGGACGTGTATCAAAAATCGGCTGAAATCGGATATTGGGTGGGTGAACCATTTTGGGGAAATGGAATCGCAACCAAAGCTGTGGAATTGATGACCCAATACGGGTTTGATAAACTGCACTTAAATCGGATCTACACCGGTGTATTTGAATATAACACCGCATCAATGAAAGCCCTTGAGAAAAATGGATATGAAAAGGAAGGAATATTCAAGAATGCGATTTTCAAAAATGGTCAAGTCTGTGATGAACACCGGTTTTACAAACTGAAGGAAAAATAAAAACGACTCAAAAGATGTGACCAATCGCTTAAACGGAAGGAAAATGCACTTTTATTCCCGTACTGTTCATAGTTCAGTCATCAACAAACATTTTGAAATGTACAAACCTATGAAAACATTGCTTCTACTTTTAATGGATATCGCTTCTTAAAAAAATGCAGAACCGATTGACATTGCCACAGTATCATAGCCGAACTATTGTGCATCATTTAAACCAACCAAAAGGAGCAAAATATCAAAAGCAGCGAAATTCAATCATTACAGTTTGCTGATGCTGATGGTTGCAGTTGTCCTAACGGGTGCTCTGACTGTTACGAATTCGTACCCGAAAGAATTTTAAGGTGTGGCAGTCGTAACCTATATTTTTTTAATTTTAAGTCTGTTTTTAATTTTTTACAGCATTGCGCTTTATAAGCGAAAAGTTCCAACAATTCATAAAAGACGCATGTTATTTGCCTCAATTTCCGTTTTGCAGCCCGCTTTGTTTAGAGGCAATAGAATTTTTGATTTGAATTTTCCCTTGGACGTTTTACAGCATCTACCACTGATGATCATGATGATTATATATGATATAAGAACCCTTGAAAAAGTACATTTACCTAACTTAGTTGGCACGCTAGCCATAATAATGGGTTTTGCGGGATCGATCACTTTGATAAACACTGATAGTTGGAATGAAACAATAAAGTCATTTACGGGTTGGAAATTGAAAAAAATAAATTTTTTGTCTCAAAACATTAGCGAGATGGATATGGAAAAGGTTGTTAAAACGATGTTTTTAGATATTTGGAGGCAGAAAAATGCTTGTAATCTTAAATCGAAGTACTATTAAAAAATGAAGAAAGGAATCGTAAGATCGGTAAGTAAAAGTGAAAGACACACTTTTAGTAAATTCAATTGCGATCGCATTGTGTTGCTAAAAGGATTGGGAGTAGAAGGAGATGCCCACGCTGGAAAAACTGTAAAGCATCGTTCTAGAGTTGCAAAAGACCCGAATCAACCTAATTTAAGGCAAGTACACCTAATTCATGTGGAACTTTTCGAGGAACTAAATGCGAAAGGATTTACCGTTGGAGCGGGTGAAATTGGAGAAAACATTACTACCGAAGGCATACCATTATTAAGTTTGCCCAAAGGGACTATCTTGCGAATAGGTGAAACGGTCAAAATTGAGGTAACGGGATTAAGAAACCCCTGTAAACAGCTTGATGCACTCCAAAAAGGATTAATGAAGGCCGTCTTGGACAAGGACGAGGAGGGGAATTTAATTCGAAAGTCTGGTATCATGGGAATTGTATTGGAAGGGGGTGTGGTAAAAATCGGGAATGAAATAGAAATTGCGTTGCCGCCAAAACCCCATGTAAAATTGGAACGCGTTTAATGATAGGCAGTAACCAACAGTATATAGTGAATCAATTCGCAACTCATATGATTGTTTGAGCTTCTTAATTTCCTGAAACAAATCACAATTATCGCAATCTTAAGTTTCGTTTTCTTCGCCCGGAGTGGAACTGAAATTGCATGACCTTACTGAATGCAATGGAGAAGTGAAAAAACGTCCATGAAGCACCTAGGTCCAATATACTCCTAAACGACTTGGTTTTTGTAAGTGCACTGTTTTCAACTTGGCGTAAAAGGTACGGACGGACCCGCACCAAACTAGTTCTTCATTACGGTGTTACTACCTCAAATTCAATTTTTTCGAAGGTATTTCTTGCCTCGGACCGTTGATCCTTGATGGTGAATCCGTTTAGGACGTAAAATTCATTGTTATAGGTGACCAAGTTGGCGACCCGACACGATTCATAGAACGAACTTGGCATTTCGGCAAAAACGTCATTTAGTACATCATAGGAATAAAATTTCAGGGTAGAAGGATCACTTGTAATTACATCGCCATTTGCCGACGGAATGCCTCCTAAACCAAAGATGATATAGTTTCCCAACTGCATGGCGATACCACCATCCAATTGATCTTCTGTTCGATATTCGTTAACGAATAGCAATTCTGAGAAATCGTCATTGAATTTATAGATGGCCGGTTGTGTATAGGCTTCCAATTTCAGAAGATAGTTGGAACCGTTTATGGTAAAGGTATTATTGGATATGCCACCATAGTCCCCCTTATTGTCATAACTGCTATGTGAAATGAGCTCATTGGTCTGTAAATCATATTTATAAATGGTGTCATTGCCATTGGCCCGATCTATAAAATAAATGGCTTCCTCCGCCGCGATATAAAAACCATCTGTATAAAAAATCCCATTGGCCTGCGGGAATCTATCAATCGCCTTCCAATCTTCCAAATCAAAATCAAATTCAAACAAACCACCTTCCGTGAACAGGTTCCATTTACCGTTTCTGAGAAAACTTATTCCTAAATTTAAAAAGTCTGGCATATCTTGATCCGTGCCTAAGAACGACCAAGTGGCCAAGGTAAAATCAAATACGTAGGTGTCTTTTGCTTTCACGGTGTAGACCTTATCCCCGAAAACCAAAAAGGAATCGAAACCTGGAATTGGAGTATTGGCAATGGTTTGAACATTTACCAAATCCAATACTTCTTTTGGTGTTTCTTCTTCTGCAACTTCATCGTCTACCGGTATCGTTGCTTCATTCGCACTTTCCGAGGAACAGGCCGTCAAAAATATGATGACAAATAAACAAACACTTCTAGCGAGTAGCTTCATAATAATCTTGGATAACGAATTTGAAAACGATCTTTTACAATCGTCACAGCATTAACGTAGCTTACTTGAATTTATTTGATAAATGAGTTGCTTTGAAAATTCAACAATCTTTGTTCATTTCTTAATATAGCTTAAGAAGATTGGAAGACCATCACCCTAGTTTTGCTGCATAATTTTTAAACAAGTACTACTATGGAACGAATTACCTATCAAGATATTCCCAACGGAATGTTCGATCATTTAAATGCCATTGAAGATTTTATAAGCAACGCTGGACTTAGTATGCGATTGTTAGAACTTATTAGAACCCGTGTTAGTCAAATTAATGGATGTGCGTACTGTGTTGATATGCACCATAAACTACTAAAACATGAGGGGGAAACGGCCCTGCGATCGTCATCTCTTTGCATATGGGAAGAAACACCTTATTTTACAAATGAGGAGAGGGCTGTTTTAAAATTCACGGACACGCTTACAAAATTAGAGCCTACACCCATTCCTGATGCTGTATTCAATGCCCTTTTGGATTTTTATAGTAAGAAGGAAATCAGCTATTTGACCCTGGCAATAGCGCAAATAAACACATGGACCAGGTTGATGAAAACCTTTCAATTTGTTCCGGGTAATTATCAAGTGAAACAATGAAAATGCCACTGAAGAAAGCTTTCCAACTACTACTGATTATTGGCTGTAGTTGGAAAGTAGTGCTACTCACTGCCCAAAATAGGAAAGATATGAAGGATATAGATTCAAAAACAACCCTGGTGGTAACATCTACTGCAAACCAAAAGCATATACCTGCACTACGCGCATATGTTAAAAAGGTGATGCCCATGTTGGTCGGGTTAAATGGCATTGTTATAAAGAGAAGCGAAATCATGGATGTTTTTAAAGGGGAAAAGGAGTTCCATTATTTGTTGATCATGGATTTCCCCTCTAAAATGGCCTTGCAGAAAATGTTCAATAGCGATGCGTATAAAGCCCTAATTCCCGAAAGGGATAAAGGGTTTATTTCGATGAACATTCTCTTCGCGAATGATGTAAAGTGATTCGGTTCAGTGCATGTTCAAATGCATCCGGTACTATGGACAACCGAATCTGGTCTAGGTTTAAGAGTTGAATTTTAGATGAACGAACACCCTAAGTGGACAGTAAAATAGCAAGATCTTGGTGGCTCCAATGAAAAAAATGCCACATTTTAGTACGGCGATCGTCTTTACTAAAAAGAACTCAGTGAAAAGAGCTTTATGGTTAAGTGTGTGTATTTTATTTTTTTATAGTTGTCTAAACAAAGAAAAATATTCGGATCAGCAATTAGAATATACATTTCTTAAAGAAAAGAATGCTGTTAACTCTAAGTTGGTAGGTGTTTGGAAATCAATTGGAAATGGCTATTATCTTGAGGCTAAGAACGATAGCATATTACTGTATAGTTACACCGATCATTTTTGTTACAAGGAAAAGAATACATATCTGGAAGGTCTTTTAAATGCCCAAAGCCTATTCAGACTCCGACAAGATACACTTGCTGTTTATTTGACTGATTTTGGTGCTAAGACCGAAATTTTGCAGACAAAAAAAGATTTTGTAAGAGTCGACAGCCTTCCGCGAAACTGTTTAGGCTTTTCCGAATTGGTAAAGCTACCTTCCCTGGAACTGTTTGAACTTTACCGGGAGACCATGCAAGAAAATTATGCGTTCGATCAAAGGAGAAATCTTCATTGGCAATCGCTTTTTGACACATATAGGGATAGTCTGTCATCCCAAGAGAAATCACTTTTCCATTCAATGGGTGAAATTGCGATAGAGACCAAAGACCAACATACCAAAGTGATTTCAGAGAGCGGGGAGGCACTTCAATATCGGGTGACACCATCGGCAACCGTCCTTAAAGAAGTATTTGTAAAACAATCTGAAATCAAAGATCTTAATGAGTACTTTAATTTGTTCTTTGAAACCAATTACAAAAATATATCGGATAGTTTATTGCAAGGCAAAGGTAAGAAAGTGGTAAATGGGAAGCTTGAATGGGGACATTTAAACGAAGGCATCGGCTATATCAACATTCATTCATTTGCCAATCTTCTTGGCAGTGAATTTACCAGAAAGCAACAATTAGATAGCCTTGCTATTCAAATGGAAAGGATAATGGGTGCTTTTCAAGACAAAGATGCCATCATAGTGGATATCAGCTTTAATTTTGGAGGATATGATGCAACAGCGCTCACGATCGCGGGCTATTTTACAGACACTCCGGTTTTGGCGTATAAAAGCCAGGTCTACTATGGGAATGGGTTTTATCATGAAGATGATGTGGTACTATATCCTGCAGATGCAATGAGGTTTACAAAACCAGTTTACGTGCTGATGACGGATATTAGCAGAAGTGCCGCCGAGAGTTTTGCGATGATGATGGGTTCCTTGCCGAATGTGAAACTGGTAGGGTCAAATACACTGGGAACCTTATCGGGAATGTTGGGAAAATCTATAGGAAATTACTACACCACCTATTCGAATCAAAGACTGGTTGATAAGGACGGACAGTTTTATGAAGTATCCGGGGTGGTACCCGATATAAAACGTACGGTTTTTAAGAAAGAAGATATATTCCAAAGCCATATAACCGCCGTACGAGATCTGATGCGAATCATCGATAAAAGCGAAAGGAGTCGCTAAGGGCGTTTGTGCACGTATCTTTTTTGTTAGTGATCATAGGCACATGCCATAAAACAAGGCGAACACAAGGCCGCGGGAACCGAAAGGTTTGTGTATTTTTAGGAAACCCGACGTTGGACAAAATATAAAACAAACGATATTGAAAATTCACGTATCCATTTTCCTAGTAATTTTCACGCTTACTTGCAACGCCCAAAGTGAAACCGAATACATCGCCAACGATGCTATCGCAAGTGATTTGGCGTATCTTGATGAAATACTTCAAAACAATTCTTCCTATCAAGGGTTGAATGGGTATGACTACAAAAATGACTTTAATACCTTCTTAGAAGGCATCGAGGAACAACCGGCGACCAAATATGAGTTTGAATTGTTTTTATCCAAAACCATAGGCAAAATAGGGGATAGGCATGCATATGTAAGGGGAGACAGAATACGCGACTCGCTTTTTTTTCCAATTGCCTTCGCGCCTTTTAACAATAGGGTTGTGGTTGTCGATTATGATAGGTCTAAAAGGCAATATGATTTTTGGAATCCAGAATTCCCGTACTTGAAATCGATTCATAACCTCCCAATCGAAAAACTACTCCCCAAAATCTTTCCCGGTGACGTTCTAGCGCCTCAAAAAACATATTTAACCGAAGCTGTAAGGGAGTTAAGGGATGTTCAAAAGATTTTCAAGTCTCAAAATATTGATTTGCCCAATTCAATCAGCATCACACTTGTAAATGAAAACGACGATGAAAAGGAGGTGCGTATGAAATTGGTTCCAAGAAAAAAAAGGGCTAGGTATTGGGATGAACGATTTTATAGAAATATATATCGATTAAAAGATGAACAGTACAATGATAGGGAGTTTATAAATCGGTTTTTTAGCTTGGAAAATAGGATTGGATATATTCAAATTGCCGATATGGTCGAGAAAAAAGAAAGCCCTTTTTTCTTTGAGTTCCTCAATGATTTTATGGTAAAAGCGAAGCAAAGTGATGCACTCATTGTAGATGTAAGGGATAATGGGGGAGGAACGCGTGAGTTGATTCAAGAATTGGCGGGGTATTTTGTTCATCCCGATTCTGTTTACGTCGTGAACGCTGTCAGACAGAGAGGAAAGCTACCCTTAAATAAAGAATTAAAGGAAGCCTTGCATGACCGTTTTTTGTTCTCGAAAAGCGAATTGGATCTTAGGGAACAACATGCGGTTGATACGTTTATGACTTCCTTTGTACCGATGTATGATTTGGACGATAGAAAATTTAGCGAATACCACTTTTATACATTCAATGGTCAGAAGCTCTCTACAAACAAATATCATTATGATAAACCCATTTACATTTTAGCCAATGAACGAAGCTTTAGTGCGGCGTCTATCCTTGTTTCCGTGTTCAAGGGTTTGCCAAATATCCAA
Organism: uncultured Flavobacteriaceae bacterium; assembly: GCA_938020445.1. Lineage (GTDB taxonomy): Bacteria > Bacteroidota > Bacteroidia > Flavobacteriales > Flavobacteriaceae > Pelagihabitans. The sequence goes on from CALIIC010000026.1 coordinate 15,256, forward strand.
ATCGTAGGAGTAAACACCGATGGTTCTAGCGGCAATAGTGAGCGGTTCGAACTACCAAACACCGAATTGCGGGGAAAAGTCAGCACCATGGTGTCGTATCAAAAAGACGGTACTATTTTAGACGGCATTGGTACCAAGCCCGACCTCTTGATTGAACGAAATTTAGACCAGATTTTCTGGAAAGAGGACTACCAACTAGCTAAATTAATCGAAGAAATAGGAAAGTAATAAACAATGGGTATTCTGGTGTAGGTATTCGCTATCCGTATCCAATCCCTACACCCGTATAGTACATTCATACAATACTATTATGAAATTAAAATTAATGTCTTGTGACGCTCAGCGGCCCGATAGAAGGGCAATAGCCAACTGTATCGCAGAAATTTCATCCAACATCGGTGCATCTTTGTCGAAAGAACTTACAGCGATACTCTTAGAAGGGGACGCCGTGACTATTGAGATGGAAGATAAAAACTCCGGTTCTGCGTTAAGAGCTTTGCGAAAGCTACATATTGACTATGAATTCATAGAATAAACAAAATTACTGCAACAGTTTTTTATACGTTCTAAAAGTGGATCTATAGGCGACTACGGCAGGTACCGCTCTTCGGGTAGTTGTGTCTGTAAGCCTTAAACGAATTAAAATGTTAATAGTATGATGCAGGCTTGAAATGTGCCCAGAAGGGGATTGCTTCTATGCATATGAAGCATACAAAAATGGAAATAGGTATACTGGGAAGTATATGCAACCGTCGGCAATTTGGCTTTCAGGAATGCCTATATCCACAGACTTTATTTGCCTTCTGTGGAACTATTTTGTTCCAGGATTTGTAAATCATTGGTGATTCTATTCAACAAGGCACCAAAATCATCTTGATTGATCATCCGACTTTGGTAACTTGGAAAAATCTCTTCCACGGGAAACCTGTGGTTAAGATCAATAGTAAATTCATAAAAACTGGTAAGTAGTTCACCTTCAGTATTTAAAAGAGGTACATCTAAAATAATTGGATCGTTAGTGTTGTTTGTTTTATCAGGAACGATCCAAGGACGACTTGAAGTAAGAACATCAGGGTCGCGCTTTAGCGTAACATTTGCACGAGGTATTCGTTTTTTATTGGTGTACCATATATTATGAACAGTATCATAGGCATCATAGGTTTCTTTTGCCGTCTTCACAACATCTAAACTATCTAATGTTGTTGCGATGATCTTTGTTGCGGCGGCATTAAAAGAACGTTTCGAATGTAAAGTCTTCATACCTACATGCACTCCTAGTAAGTTTGAATATACATCCTCAACCGAAAAACTAGAAAATTTTTCAGATATGAAAGGAACGGTAGATGCGCCAAACCATGTAGAAATCTCATGCCAGAGCGAAAGGTCATATGTTATTTTTCCTGCCAATAGAATACAATCACTATTCGTAAGCCGTGCCGGTACGTTCAAATGTAAAGTCTTACGACCCGCCTCGTTCCGTAAAGACAAAATTACTTCACCTTTTCCTCTACTATCTAAAATGGCGGTGTACATATAGCGCGTCCAATCAATTTGATCTCGTAAGTGGCCAATGTCAATAAAGCCACCTCTATTGGTATAAACAGTACCCGTGCCTTCGCTCTTATTGCCCAAATAATGATGCTCACCCAAATCGTCAATACTAATCACCTGATCAATGGAAACAAAGGGCACCCCCCATAATTTTAAGTCATACCCAAAAGCACAACAAGCTCTAATAATACGCGGAGGGATTTTATCAAGATTAACTTCGTCTTTGTGCTTTCTTTGGGCACATATGGATATAGAATTAACAAGAAGACCTATTAGTAAAAAAAGCGTTAAACTATTTAGTCTTGTTTTGTAAAGGTCAGGCTTCATGGCGCTAGGGGATGCTTATTATTGCTTGGTACGCTTTAGCAAATCAGGATAGAGTTCATCTTCAACCCACATGAAATTAGGGAATATTCGAATTATTTTTTCATAGCATAGCTTGGCCAGCGCTATTTGATCGGTAGCTTCGTATGCTTGCCCTAAAGCTGTCATTGTGTTTATATACATCCAATTATTGACGACCAATTCTTGTTTTTCAAAACTTTTAACCGCTTTTAAGTAGTATTGAATTGCTTCGCTCTTATCACCACCAAAAGCAGCCGGACGATAATACATGGAGTTTCCTTTTTCGATATTCCCTTGAATATTTTCCGAATCGAGCTCTATAGATTTGTTTATATATTTCATGCTTCTCGGACCTAAGTAAATTGCCTTTAATTTTGAGATGCCAATGGTAAATGCAATATATGCTCCTTTGTATGCCAGTAGGGTTGGGTTTTCAGGAGATTCTTCTAACATGGCATCAATAATTTCCTCTGATTTATCAATGTATTTTTCAGCGGTGTCATATTTTTCGGCCCCAATGGCCCAAGCGGTATACCCATAATAATAACTGATCAGCTCAAGTTGTTCCTCATCATTATCCTTATTTACGTTTTTTTCGCAGGCATTCATTATTTCAAGCCACTTATCCATTTTACCACGTGAATACGCTTTGTAAATTGAATCGCCGTACGTACTTTGAGAAAAACCAAATTGCGTTGAAAGCAACAAAGTCATTATCACAAATACTACTCTTGTAATATATTGCGGCCTTTCCATAGTAATTTCTTCTGTTTTTTATTGATGAGTCCTTTTATTATTATGACAAGGAAAACAAGGTGTTGTGGAAATGCCAATACTAGGTTTTGCACGACTGACTGTTGGCTCGCCAAACTTACGAAAATTCGAATAAAAACGATACCGACCATATAGGCAATTGACCACCATATACCCATTTTATAGTAGAGAATAAACGGCGCAATTGTAGTTGAGAATGCAAAAAAAACGGTCACCAACCTACTATTTCCAAAGAATTGAAATATGCTTTTTGTGAATCCGTCAATGGCGGCATCCAGACCATCGTACATGCGGCACGAAATATCGTTATCTCCCAAGCGTATATCCCTGGCGAGACCTTTTTGTTTAAACAACCTTAATATTGCGATGTCTTCTACCGCATTGGATTTATACTTTTCATGCGGCCATATGTTCTTATAGGTTGCTGCATCGAACATCATGAATTGCCCATTGGCCGCCGAAAAAATTTCGTATTTTGATTTGCTTATAAACGAAAGCGGCAGCAAGCTCAACAAGATGTAATTTAATAACGGCACTGAAATTTTTTCGCCAATAGATTCGACTATTTGCTTTGGAAATACGGATAGCAACTGCAGTTCATTTTTTTGAAAATGGCCAACGCTACGTGAGATCAGGTCTTTTTTAACGCTAACGTCTGCATCTAAAAAGAGTAACAAAGAACCAGTAGCTGCCTGTGCCAGTTGATGACATGCGTGATTTTTACCCAACCACCCTTGCGGGGGTTCATGACCATTGATAATTTTAATAGAAGAATTAAGTGTTGCCCAATGTTTGACGATATTTTCCGTTTCATCGGTAGAATGGTCATCGTAAACAATAATTTCAAGTTTATGATATTCAAACGTGGCTAACTGTTCTAATAAGGTGCCGATGTTTTCTTCTTCATTGCGTGCGGGTATCAAAATTGAAACAGAGGGCTCTTTCGTTAGTGATGTTACCTTTGGTAAATACGCAAACGAAAGAAAATTTACCAAGGCTATTACAAACCTGAAAATCACCAAGCTGATAAGAAAAACACAATAGAAAGTCATTTCGCTCCTTGTTTTAGAAAACACGCTTTTGCAAAGCTATTAAAGGCGCTTTCAACGTCATCGGCGTTGGTTTCCGCAG
>CALIIC010000027.1 GCA_938020445.1 uncultured Flavobacteriaceae bacterium
ACTTGGGCAATATCCGCCGAAAGAGTCGAATATTACCTTAATCTTTTTCTGCGCGGTCAAGGATTCCGATTTTTATATCCACAATATAATTCACCTAATCCTCAGCTAAAAGAACATTGGCGATGGCAAATTACTTACAACAATTGGCTAAGAGTACCTGGGTACTCTTATATCTTTTTTGTGAACACCTAATCTAGTGGATTTTTAATACTTTCAAAAGTATTTGTGGCAACATGGGTGTATATTTCAGTTGTTTTTGTTGAACCGTGCCCTAACAGTACTTGAATTTGACGAATATCTGTACCTGATTCTAATAGGTGGGTAGCAAAACTATGTCTTAAAACATGGGGTGTTACTACTATTCTGATTTTTGCTTTTTCGGCTGCTGTTTTTACAATTTTCAATACGCTAACCCCACTATATTTATTGCCATTCTTTCCTTCAGAGAGATACACCTTTGGTTCGTATTTAGTGTAGTAACGACGTAAATCATTCAGGGCTGTTTTTGATAATAAGGTCAATCTATCCTTATTCCCTTTTGAATTTTCAACACGAACTAACATCCGTTTACTATCGATATCACTCAATTTAAGATTCAGAAGTTCACCACGTCGCAAACCCGAACCATAAAGTAACTGAATAATACATCTATGTTTAATGTTGTTGGTGTTTTCAATGATTGAAAGTATTTCCTCCTTTGAAATCACAGTAGGCAGTTTTGATTCTTTTCGAGGTCTTTCAATCTCGTAAAATCGATTTGGCATACCCAAAACAGCTTCGTAATAAAATTTTATAGCATTGATGGCCTGATTTATATAAGAATTTGAATACTTCTTTTGAACAAGGTGCTGAAGAAAAGTTCTGACATCAGCTTCATCTATTTCCTGTAATTCTTTGTCATTGTGGTAATTGATAAATAATTCAAAAAAAGTGACATACGTTTTAACCGTGCTGTTGGCATAGCGTTTTAGTTCCAATTTTAACAGATATGCTTCAGGGCAGACTCTAAATTCAGGTACGGTATTTCGATTTCTAAACCACTCAACATCAATATTTTCATTGTGGGTGTTAACAGGTTTGTTCGTCAAAAAACGATTATAATTTATCCATACGACGCCTTTAAAAGTATTGAATACAATACCAAGGTTCGCTTTAGTATTTTCAATATACGCCATGTTATATTGTTGGCTCCATTTGGGGTTAGGAAGCCCTTTTGTCAAACTCTGTATTAGCCTATCAGGAGTAAATTTTTACCGATCATCTTTTGGTTTTTGATCATCAAATGATAAAGCGTAATTGATTTCATGGAATTCATAATACAATGCTAACAAGGTTTTATAAATTAAGTGGCATATTATAAGTATAATATACTAGTAATTTTATGTTCACAAAAAATGCCCAATTTGCAGTTCTTTGGTAAAAGGTCGGACGGATAAAATATTTTGTAGTACAAAATGCAAATCAATTGACCAATATGAAAAACGGCAAAAAACCGAAGCCTTTTATTTTATGGTAGAAAGGCAGCTAAGAACCAATAGGAAAATATTGAAGAAACATAATAAATCTGGTTTCACAACCCTTCGAAAATCTAAACTGATTGAAGAGGGCTTTGACCCTAAATTTTTCACACATTATTGGAAGAATAAAAAAGGCGAGGTGTATCTCTTCGTTTATGAATACGGTTTTTTAAAAAAGAACGAAAATGGAAAAGAGAAATACGTCTTGGTAACATGGCAAGATTACATGGCGAAATAATTTCAATATCGTTTACGACTATTTGATATGAAATATGATTAAATATTAATCTATGTTGAAAAAAATCAATTTGTTGTACCTATGTTGTACCTGAGAAAAGAAAAAGGGACCTCAAAAATTGAAGTCCCTTTGTTTACTAGTAGCGAGAGAGGGACTTGAACCCTCGGCCTCCGGGTTATGAATCCGACGCTCTAACCAGCTGAGCTACCTCGCCATTTTGTTACTACAGGCTACTTCTTAAAAGTCTTAGCTTTTCAGAATCCCGATAATGCCTTTGCGTTCGTCGGGGCCCGCCATTTTAATCGTATCACACATACAATGTCAAAACTACTTCTGACAACGTTTTGTGCTCACCGTGATGCACCAACGGTTTTTTAAACGGCTGCAAATATAAAGTTTAATTTTTTCCCCATCAACATTCACTCCGTAAAAAATATTCTAGGAGTTTTATTTTTTTATCATTTGGAAATCTATATATTGCCTCTACTAAATAGATATACCTCCCAATGGACGATAAAATAAAGTTTGAACTTGAATTTGTAATACAATCTTCACCGCAGTTGTTATACCAGTACCTATCGACCCCGTCGGGACTTTCAGAGTGGTTTGCCGATAATGTAAACTCTCGCGGAGAGCTTTTTAGTTTCATTTGGGACGGTTCTGAGGAAGAAGCCAAGCTCATCAAAAGGAAGAGTGATGAGTTTGTAAAATTTGCCTGGGAAGAAAATGATGATGACAGCTTCTTTGAAATGAAAATCATTGTTGACGAAATTACCTCGGATGTGTCACTTTTCATTACCGATTTTGCCGAAGAAGACGAAGTTGACGAAGCAAAAATGTTATGGGAGAACCAGGTAGGAAGTCTTAAACAGGTTTTGGGATCAAAGTAAGCAATCTCTATTATAAAACTTATCTTTGGCCTTGATTTTAAATCAAGGCTTTTTTTATGGTCAACTTTAACGGGAAACTAGTAGCACCAGATGCAACCACAACCAGCCATTTAAATAGAGGGCTCCGTTTTGGGGATGCCCTTTTTGAAACCATGCGTGTGGTAAACGGCACCATTTATTTTTGGGAAGAGCACTACCTGCGCCTAATGGCTTCGATGCGTATACTCCGCATGGAAATCCCGATGCAGTTTACAATGGAAATTCTTGAAGCCCAAATAATGGCCCTCTTGAAAGAGAACCAACTTCAGAACAAGGCGGCACGCGTACGTTTTACGGTCTTTCGAAACGCTGGAGGGCTTTACCTACCCCAAACCAACGATATATCCTATTATTTGGAAAGTAGCCTATTAGAATCTCCTTTCTATCTGCTTTCGGATTGCCCCTATGAGGTGGAACTGTTCAAGGATTTTTATGTAAATCCCGATATGTTATCCACCTTAAAGACGAACAATAAGGTGTTGAACGTAGTCGGAAGTATTTTCGCATCCGAAAATGGCTATCAAAATTGCCTGCTGTTGAACAACGCCAAGCAAGTAGTAGAGACCCTGAACGGAAATCTCTTTTTGGTAAAGGGCAATAGTATTAAAACCCCGCCACTCAAAGCAGGGTGCCTCAATGGTATCGTCCGAAAAAAACTGCTCGTAATTCTTGATAAATTAACCGAATACACGATTACCGAAGAAATGATCTCTCCTTTTGAACTGCAAAAGGCCGATGAACTTTTCACCACCAATACCATTGTAGGGATTCAACCCATTACGAAATACCGAAAAAAAGAATTTGACACTACCGTAGCGAAAGACCTTTTGGGAAAATTAAACGCCCATGTACGGCTGGCAACGACAATGCAGTAAAAAACTAATTGAGACTTGGGTTTTCGGGTGCATTCGACCATAGCAGATAGTTTCCGCCAAGGGCCACCATTTTCTCTTTCCAAAAAGCGACCGAGGATTTTTGAATGATCCCACTTTTGTATTCGTTTTTGACAACGATCCATGATTTGGAACTAAGTTCTTGATCAAGTTGTAGCGAAGCCCATCCCGAGTATCCTAAAAAGAAGCGTATATCACTTTCAGAAATCAGTTTCTGATTGATGAGTACAATCGTTTTTTCAAAATCCCCGCCCCAGTAGATTCCATTGGCGATTTCAACGCTATTGTCTATTAAATGGGGTACCTTATGTATGAAATAAAGATTGTCCTGTTCTACGGGGCCACCATTGTATACCTGAAAGGGAAGTTCTATTTCCGTGACCAGATCACTTACGCTATAGTCCAATGGCTTGTTCAAGATGAACCCAATTGAGCCTTCTTCATTATGCTCTGCCAGTAATACCACCGATCTGTTAAAGGAGACATCGCCCGTAAGGCTCGGCTCGGCGATTAACAATTTTCCTTTTTTAGGTTTAAGATCGATCATGACAAAAAGCTTCTACTGTCTAAAATAAGACAATTCCTATAAAAACCAAAAAGGGGCAAAAAAAAAGCACCCCTTTAGAAGAGATGCTTTCTTTCGTAAAAAGTATATACTAGTTTACAGCTTTACCTAAATCGGCACCTGCTTTAAACTTAACTACATTTTTAGCAGCAATCTGGATAGTTTTCCCAGTTGATGGGTTTCTACCTTCTCTTGCATTTCTTTTAGATACAGACCAAGATCCGAAACCTACCAACGATACGCGGTTTCCTTTTTTAAGAGATCCCTCAACGTTTCCTAAGAAAGATTCCAAAGATTTTTTAGCCGCAGCTTTTGTGATGCCTGCGTCAGCTGCCATAGCATCGATTAATTCTGTTTTGTTCATAATGTAATTAAATTAATTGTTGTTAAAATAATTTTAATCGTTGAACAAATTTATACGGATTTGCGTTGAACGCAAGTAAAACAAGGGGAAATCAGCGTTTTTGTTGATAACTCGGGCTCTTTGTTGATAAAGTGAAGCATTTTAACTACTTCTCTTAGCCCAATAAGGACGGGGCCTCAAGCCATATACGATTTTTTTTTGATTTCTAGGCCATTCAACAGATCAATGACCTTCATTCTTCGTCTCCCCTGCAATTGAATTTCCAACAGCTGTATATAGCCACCGGCTACAGCCACCTTCATATCTTTTTTGCCCGCAACGATAGTTCCGATAGGGAGATGGTGCGTGGCGGGTTCTTTTTGCGCCGAATATATTTTAACGGTCATTTGCTCTTCCCCGTTCACAAAATGGCTCCACGCCACGGGATAAGGACTCAAACCGCGTATATGATTGTAAATAGTATTCATGGGGGCATCCCAAGCTATTTTACAGGTTTGGGTAAAAATTTTATATGCCTTTTTTAATTCGGCACGTTGCGGTTGCTTTTGCGTTTGAACAGGACCTTTTGAAATCACTGCAACAGTTTCTAGCACCAAATCGGCCCCCAAATGCATCAATTTGTCATGTAAACTACCAGCAGTATCATCATCGGAAATCAAGGTTTCCTTCTGTAAGATGATTTCGCCGGTATCTATTTTATCATCGATAAAAAAAGTAGTGGCCCCCGTTTTGGTCTCCCCGTTCATCAATGCCCAATTAATCGGAGCGGCGCCACGGTAATCGGGGAGGAGCGATGCATGCAGGTTAAAAGTGCCATAGGTGGGCATTGCCCAAACTACTTTTGGTAACATTCGGAAAGCAACTACGATCTGTAAAGTAGCTTCCAAAGCCTTCAATTCCGCAATAAAGGCGTCATCTTTTAAATTGGTGGGTTGCAACACTTTTAAATCATGTGCCAAAGCATATTTTTTAACTGCGGAAGTCTGCAACTTTCGCCCCCTTCCTGCGGGCCTGTCCGGCGCGGTAATTACCCCGACCACCGTGTAGTCGGCAGTCACCAAGGCAGCCAAAGTGGTCACGGCGAAATCGGGCGTTCCCATAAAAACGATTCTTATCTTATTCATGCGAGTTCATATTCATTCATACTGTTAATTCGGATCTGCCCTTCTTCCAATAAATGCTGAAGGCCTTTCAATACCTGCTGTTCGTCATAATTCAAAGCGGCAATTATAGATCGTGAGCTACGGTGCCTGTCTGCCAACAATTTTAGAATTTGTGAAGCGATAGCCGAAGGATTCAGTGCTAAGGCACGCTTGCAAACATCACAAATACCACATTCTTGGGCTGTTTTTTCGCCAAAATACGCCAAAAGTTGCTGGTTCCTACAGCGGTCGGCATTGTTTACGTAGGCCAACATTTGATGAACATGATCAATTTTTATTTGCTGCCGCTCTTTTACTTCTCGCGCAAACCTATTTATGGTCGTATCATCCTCACGAGGCACCAAAAAAGTGATTGATAGGTCACTCTCATTCGCTTGGTATTCGATGACCGCATCTTTTTCAAGCTGTTTTAGCGTCGCCAGGACCTGTTTTTCCGGAACACCTGCTTTTTTGGCCAACAAAAGGGTGTTTATCTTGGTTTCAAAATCGAAAATACCGCCATAAGTGCGTAGCAGGGTTTGTACGACAGGAACAATTCCCTTGTTTTGCTCTAAATATTGAAATAGCGGGTCTTTGCCTATGAGCAGTTGCACCATGGTTTTTTGCGTAAATGCTTCGGTAAGCGAAAAGACCGAGTTTTGATCAAGAATACGAAAGCTATTATACGTTAATAAGGAATTCAACTTATAGGTATCACAAAATGCGTTGAAATTTAACTGATGAGAGGTGTCGTTGCCTTCCCCATAGGCAATTTGAAAGTAGTTGTTCAATTTATTATATACCATTTTAAGGTACTGGGTGTCGGGAAGCACGCTGATAAATTGATCTTTTACCCCTTGTTGGTCCGTTTTATTGGTCAATAATACGGCTTTGGCCATGGCACCGTCCCGTCCTGCCCGGCCCGCTTCCTGAAAATAATTTTCAATACAATCGGGAATTTGATAATGCACTACCAAGCCAACATCGGGCTTATCGATACCCATACCAAAAGCATTGGTTGCGACCATGATCTTTACGCTATTCTCGAGCCAAAGACCCATTCTTTTCTGCTTCTCGTTTTTTTGCACGCCGCCATGAAAAAAAGTGGCCTTATGGCCGGCAGTGTTCAAATAACGCGCAAGGTCTTCGGCCAAGCGCCGTGTGCGAACATACACAATGGCACTTTTTTCAAGGGTTGCGCACAACTGTTTTAATCGATAGGGTTTGTCCTCCGCAAAAACAACCTCAAAAGCGATATTCTTACGGGCGAATGAATCTTTGACCAATACGGGCGCTTGCAACCTTAAGTGTGTGGCGATGTCATCAACGACCATTGCCGTAGCGGTAGCGGTCAAGGCTACTATAGGAGCTTCCGGTAATAATTCCCTCAGTTTCCCACATTCCAAGTAGGCAGGTCTAAAATCATGCCCCCATTGTGAGATACAATGGGCTTCATCTACCGCTATGAGAGATACCCTCATGCGTTGAATACGTTCCTGAACCAGTTCTTGCTGCAAACGCTCGGGAGAAATGTATAAAAAGGAATAGTTACCATAGAGGCAGTTATCAAGTAAGTTGTTTACCTCTTCCCTAGGGATGCCGCCAGTAAGGGCAATTGCTTTGATTCCCAATAATTTTAAACGGGCCACCTGGTTCTGAATCAAAGCGACCAATGGTGAAATCACAATACAAATACCCTCTTGGGCGAGTGCCGGAATCTGAAAACAGATCGATTTCCCGCCACCGGTGGGCAATAGGGCCACAGCATCCTGCCCATTCAGGAGCGCATCGATAACTTTCTGTTGAGAACCTCGAAAGCTATCAAATCCCCAATAGTACTTCAATAAGTCTTTTGGGTTTTGACTTTTCACAAATGCAGGTTTTTCACAATAAAATCTACCCTATCGGCTACATTTGCCTTAGGGACTTCAATGACATCATATCCTAGTCCGGTATAGGATTCCCATAGGTGTTCATGAATCGCGAGCGCCTCGTCAAAACTTTCAAAACGCTGCTCATCTATAACATAGATTTCCTTCCATATAGGTAAAATAAAGACAGTATCGTATTGGTGTGTATGTGCACTCGAAGTAAATTCGGTCCCGTAGGTTTGACCAAAGTAATCCATATAGGCAAGTACATCGGGAATACCCCGATCAAAGAATACGACAACATCTTCCGTTAGGCCCGCCTTCTTATAATGTACTTCGCGCGCGCTTAGAATTTTCCTGTTGAAATCGAGCGGATCCGAAACAGATGCGATCGGGTTAGTGGTAAGGCTCGATAAGGTGCCCTTTTCCTTGGCTTCCAAGGTCATTAAGCGAATAACCTCTGGAAAGCAGGTATGGCCAGCTGCCGCCAAGCTATCTATCAAGGAAGTCTTCCCCGTACTCGGGCCACCTGTAATCACTATTTTTTGCTGCTTCAAACTCACTTTTTTCTTCGAACAAAAGTAATCAATCTACCTAGCTTAAAAAATTACCGTTTTCGCGTATCTTTGCCAAAACTGCCATATGGATACCGAAAAATCGGAAGAATTTTATAAAAGACTCAAAGAGCAATTAACTGAAAGTAGTAATTGGCCTTCAAACTATTTATATAAATTTATAGTCCCCTCTGAAACAGAAAAAATTGAACGAATTCATCAAATTTTCGATAATACGGGGGCGGTAATTGAATCAAAACAATCAAAAAAAGGAACGTATACCAGTCTTTCCATAACCGTTATGAGAGACAATCCAGATGCGGTCATTCAAAAATACATCGAAGTGGGAGCGGTAAAAGGCGTTATATCCTTGTAAAATAGGTAATATGGCATAATTTTGTTAATTTGCCTGCGTTAGTAGTATAGTACTCTCCGAAGACACCACTCACAAAAAACAGTTTAATTTGAATTTAGTAGAAAACCTAGAATATAACACGGAACGTCCTCAGTTGATTATTCCGGAATACGGACGACATTTTCAAAAAATGGTCGACCATGCAGTATCAATTGCCGATGATGAGGAGCGAAACAAAGTAGCAAAGTCTATTGTTAGCGTCATGGGGAATTTACAACCTCATTTACGGGATGTACCCGATTTTCAACACAAGTTATGGGATCAGCTATTTATCATGTCCGATTTTAAGTTGGATGTAAAATCTCCCTTTCCCATCACGAGCAAAGAGGTGCTTCAAAAACGCCCCGAACCACTGGCATATCCTCAGAACCATCCAAAATACAGGTTTTATGGAAACAATATAAAACGGATGATCGATGTGGCGGTCCAATGGGAAAAAGGGGACATGCGCGATGGCTTGGAATATGCCATAGCCAACCACATGAAAAAATGCTACTTGAATTGGAATAAGGATATGGTCGACGATTCGGCCATTTTTGATCATTTATTTGAACTTAGCGATGGTCAAATCGATTTAAAAGGAGAGAGTTTGACCGATAGCGGGCAATTTCTGAAAAATAGAATTGCGAAAACTCCTCGCCACAACTCCAACAAAAAAGGACAACGAAACAATAACAATCGCGGTAAAAAGCGATACTAATCATTCAATAATAAATGGGAACATTTAAAATTGAAGGTGGGCACCGTCTCGCCGGCGAAATCACGCCTCAAGGTGCCAAAAACGAGGCCCTTCAAATACTTTGCGCGGTGCTATTGACCGCAGAAGAAGTTGTTATCAATAACATACCCGATATTGTCGATGTAAACAAACTAATCTCGCTTTTGGAAGACCTAGGTGTCAAAATCCAGAAGAAAGGAAAAGGTTCCTATGTTTTCAAAGCCGATGATGTAAATATTGACTACCTACAGTCTGAACAATTTAAGCAAGATGGTAGAGGACTAAGAGGCTCTATCATGTTAGTAGGACCTTTGTTAGCACGCTTTGGCAAAGGGTACATTCCCAAACCAGGGGGTGATAAAATTGGTCGTCGACGTTTGGATACCCATTTTGAAGGTTTTATCAATTTGGGAGCAAAGTTCCGTTACAACAAAGAAGAATACTTTTACGGTGTAGAGGCGAAGAAGTTGAAAGGCACCTATATGTTACTCGACGAAGCTTCTGTGACCGGTACTGCAAATATCGTAATGGCGGCGGTATTGGCAGAGGGCACTACGACCATATACAATGCTGCTTGTGAACCCTATTTACAGCAGCTTTGTAAGATGCTCAACCGCATGGGGGCTAAGATTGCCGGGGTGGGCTCCAACTTACTGGTTATTGAAGGAGTCACTCAATTGGGTGGTACCGAACACCGCATGTTACCCGATATGATTGAAATTGGCAGTTGGATCGGCCTAGCGGCCATGACCAAAAGCGAATTGACGATCAAAAATGTAAGCTGGGACGATCTAGGGCAAATACCCAATGTGTTCAGAAAATTGGGGATTCAACTCGAGCGAAAAGGAGATGATATTTATATTCCCGAACATGCAGACGGGTACGAAATACAAAACTATATAGACGGCTCTATTTTAACGATTTCCGATGCGCCATGGCCCGGAATGACCCCTGATTTGTTGAGTATTATCCTAGTTGTAGCTACCCAGGCAAAAGGAGAGGTACTCATACATCAAAAAATGTTCGAGAGCCGATTGTTCTTTGTGGATAAATTGATTGATATGGGGGCAAAGATTATTCTTTGTGATCCACACCGGGCGACGGTCATGGGACACAACTTCAATTCGACCCTAAAGGCGACTACCATGGTTTCACCCGATATTCGGGCAGGTGTTTCCCTATTGATCGCCGCGCTATCCGCAAAAGGTACTTCGACCATTCATAATATTGAACAAATTGATAGAGGGTACGAAGATATCGACAATCGCTTGCGTGCCATTGGGGCGAAAATTGTACGCCTGTAAAATAAGGATGAATTATAACAATTCCTTGACATTTTACGACTTGTCTTCAGTGTTTTAAAGATGTATTTTTAACTGATGGAAGTAACTCCGGAAGTTTTAAGAAACGTCTCTGCAATTTCAGAAGTTCCAGAAGACCAACTACAATGGTTAATAGACCAAAGCACCCTTCGTACCATACCTGCAGGGAGCTTTGTTTTTTCTCGTGGGGATACCATTGACCAGTTGTTCGTGCTGCTAGAAGGTACCTATGAAATTAAAGTAGAACGCAACGGACATTACAAACAGATAGCCATCATTCGCAAAAATGAAATATCTGGTGCCCTTCCCTTTTCAAGGGCGACTACTTCGTTGGGCTATGGGGAAGCTATAGAAGATTCCCTGCTGATCACCCTTCCCAAGAGCGCTTTCAAAGAGATGGCGAGCGAGCATTTTGAACTTACCGAAGCACTTGTGCACGTGATGACCTCTCGCACGCGGGAGTTCGCCAAAAGGAACGTGCAAGAAGAAAAGATGATGGCCTTAGGGAAGCTTTCCGCAGGGCTGGCGCATGAGCTGAACAACCCGGCCTCTGCAATGGCGCGAAGTGCAGTAGCGCTGAAAGACCATTTGGGACATGTTCCGGAAAAATTTAAAAGAATCATTAGTATCCAGGCCTCTTCGCAAGAAATAGACAGTATCAATGAAATACTTTTTGAAAAGCTTAACCGCCCTGAACAGAATAATATGGGGCTGCTGGAGCGTACAGAAAAAGAAGACGAGTTAGAAGCATGGTTAGAGGAACATGGGGTTGAAAACGCCTATGTGCTTACCGAGACCTTTCTTGACTTTTGTATGGATGTAAAACACATAGAAAAAATACATGCAGTCACCAATCCTACCAGCTTTCCGACGGCTATCGAATGGATCGAAAACGTGCTTACTACAGAAAAAATGGTAGGTGAAATACAGGAAGCGGCAGAACGTATTTCTGCTTTGGTAAGCTCGGTGAAAAGCTACACCCATATGGACAGTGCACCTGAACGAAATGCCGTTGATATACGAGTGGGTATTAAAAGCACGCTTACGATGTTAAACCATAAGTTAAAAAGAAAAGGCATCGAGGTAGAGAAATACTTTGAAGAAAGCCTGCCCGAACCAAAGATGATGGTCAGTGAAATGAATCAGGTATGGACCAACCTGATCGACAATGCTATCGATGCCATGGATGACAGGGGCAAACTACTGATCAAAGTGCATCGAGACGGGGCATTTGTGAAAACTGAAATTATTGACAACGGCAAAGGCATTCCAGAAGCAAATCTAAATACAATATTCGACCCTTTTTTCACCACGAAGGCAATTGGAGAAGGAACAGGAATGGGTTTGGAAGTGGTGCAACGAATCGTGCAACAACACAAGGGAGAAATCAAAGTAAGCTCGCGCCCTGGAGAGACGAATTTTACCGTTTGTTTGCCTATTGATTAACCCGTGGGTTACCACATTTTTTTTGAAGAATACAATAGATGAAAAAACCAATTATTTTTGCCCTAGATGATGATGCGCAGGTATTGGCTGCGGTCACAAGGGATTTAAAATCAAGATATCAAAAGGAATACAGGATACTGCGTACTGCTTCGCCAATGGAAGCTTTAGAAGTGTTAGTGGCCCTCAAAAAGAAAGCAGAGGTAATAGCACTGTTTTTGGTAGATCAACGAATGCCAGAAATGTTGGGGGTAGCGTTCCTAGAAAAAGCAAAGGCATATTACCCCGACGCAAAAAAAGTCTTGTTGACGGCCTATTCAGATACGGATGCTGCGATTAGGGCGATCAACGAAGTACAGTTAGATTACTACTTGTCAAAGCCATGGAACCCGCCCGAAGAGAAATTATATCCCGTTTTAGATGATTTGTTAGATGTATGGCAGCTCAACTATCAACCAGATTTTGATGGCTTAAAAGTGTTGGGGTATCAGTACAATCCCCAAACACATGATATCAAAGATTTTTTGTCAAGTAACCTGTTTCCATTTCAATGGTTAGATATAGAAACCAGTGACAAGGCAAAGGAAATAGCCGATCTATATGGACTTACTTCTAAGGATATGCCGGTGGTTTCCTTTCCTGATGGGGAATGTATACGCAACCCTAGTATTCCGGAACTAGCTGAACGGCTGGGCTTAAATGTTACGGCGAAAGAAACCTTGTACGACGTAACCATCATCGGGGCAGGCCCCTCTGGGCTTGCAGCGGCGGTATATGGAGGCTCCGAGGGGTTAAAGACGCTATTGATCGAGAAAAAAGCGCCCGGAGGGCAGGCTGGTACCAGTTCGCGTATCGAAAATTATTTGGGTTTCCCAAACGGATTAAGTGGACAAGAGCTTACCCATCGTGCCATCACCCAAGCAAGACGGTTTGGGATTGAATTTTTATCCCCTAGAGAAGTCGTTTCGGTAGAGACCAAGGATAACTATAAAATTTTAACCTTAGACGACGGTAGTGTTGTTCAAACCAAGAGCATTGTTGTTTCAACAGGGGTCAATTATAGAAAGTTGCCGGCAGAAGGTATAGAAGACTTTACGGGTGCCGGTATTTATTATGGCTCGTCAATGACCGAGGCACAGGCGTGTAAAGACCGGGAGGTCTACATAGTAGGAGGAGGAAATTCGGCCGGGCAATCAGCTGTTTATCTGTCTAATTTTGCCAAGAATGTATATATAGTGGTTCGTAAAGAGAACCTAAGCAGCAGTATGTCACAATATTTGATTGACCAAATAGAGGCCATTAAGAATATAACCCTGGTTCCTCATACAACTATTACCAAGGCGATAGGCTCAAATGAACGATTGTCTGAGCTTGAGTTGACAAATAACAAAACCAACAACACACAGCTCGTAGAAGCGCAAGCCTTATTCATTTTTATCGGTTCCAAACCGTATACCGATTGGCTTACCTTGGATATCCTAAAGAATGAAAGAGGGTTTTTGGAAACCGGAAGGGATTTGGTCAAATATGACAATTTTAGTAAAATCTGGAAGCACAACCGGGAGCCGTTTTTACTTGAGACCTGCAGCCCGGGAATATTCGCTTCGGGAGATGTTCGTGCGGGCGCAATGAACCGTGTGGCTTCCGCCGTAGGGGAGGGTTCCATGGCAATCAAATTTGTACACCAATATTTAGCTGAAATTTAAGATGACGGAAAAAAGAAAAAAATGCGAGCATTTGTTGGCATTTGAACCTTCTCAAAAGAAGGTTGCAAATAAGTATGAATGTGAGGAGTGCGTGAAGACCGGTGATTCTTGGGTACACTTGCGTACCTGTCAAGAATGTGGTGTAACCCTTTGTTGCGATTCTTCACCGAACAAGCATGCAAGTAAACACGGGAATGGTCACGGACATCCGGTCATTATATCGGCCGAACCGAACGAAAATTGGGCATGGTGCTATGCCCATCATACTTTTTTAAAGTTTTAATATGGGAAATAGTCGTTGGGAAAACCTTCATTTAATAGATAATAATGAGGGAGAGAAAAAAAGGTTTGAGCTAAAAATTGAAGATTCAATTGCCTTTATAGATTATATGATTTCCAAAAAAGGGATTATCTATTTGACGCATACCGAAGTACCTACTGCTTTGGAAGGGGAGGGGGTAGGCAGTGCCCTGGTGGGTAAGGTACTCGATTTTGTGGGTACAACAGATTACAAAATGGCACCGCTTTGTCCTTTTGTAGCTGCCTATTTAAAAAGACACCCCGAAATGGCCAAAGACCTGCTGGCGCCAGGCTATTCAATAGGTTAGTTATTGCTGCCGGAATAGGTAAGAAGCTGCCATATCCTATTTCTCTACAAGGGTACCGTCTGGATATTTGGCAAACCTACCTTTTTCTTTCGCATGCACATTATCGGCATATTGCCATGGCCAACCACCAAATTGAGTGAGTTGGTACTCCTGCATGGCCTGTTGTATTTCTTCTTCGGTGTTCATCACGAACGGACCATATTTGGCTACCGGCTCTCCCAATGGTTTTCCCTGAAGTAAAAGTAGATGCGCGGTCTTTGCACCAGCGGTTATCGATACCGTTTCAGAAGCGCTAAGTTCGACTCCGTGATTGGGTCGTATTTCTTTTCCATCAATTGAAATACGGTCGCCTTCATAAAAATAGAGGGTTCTATTGGTCCCTGCCTGTGCTTTTGGTAGCGTGAACGCGCTATTGGGATCTATATGTATGTTCCAAATTGCCACATCGTTCGCTGAGGAACTTGCCCAAGAATCGGGTGCGGGTTCTGGCGCTGGCCTATCTTTATAGTTGCCCGAAATGACTTTTATACGCGTACCGTTCTCCTCAACTATGGGAATGTTTTCATGCCATAACATTTTAAAATGTGGTGCTACGAATTTACTTTTCTTAGGAAGATTTAGCCATATCTGAAATAGTTCCAAGGGGTTTTCCGCTTCCGTATTCAACAGGGGGAACATTTCACTGTGTTGTACCCCACTACCAGCGGTCATCCATTGCACATCACCATTCCCAAAACGACCTGCGGCGCCCAATGAATCTGAATGATCACAAAAACCTTTGTTAACAATGGTAATAGTTTCAAAACCGCGATGTGGGTGGGAGGGAAAACCAGGTATTGTTTGCCCATGGTACATACGCCAACCGTCTTTGATGGTAAAATCGTTGCCCAGATTACGGCCCTCCAAAGAGGCATTGGGCCCCATCTCCCCATTTCCCTTCGGGTAATGGTCCAAATGGTATACACAGAATAGAAATGGATCTTGGGTCTGCCATGGGAAACCAAGCGGAAATACCGATAAAATAGGAGTGCTCATATGATTGTGGTTTGTAATTGTTCTTTGTGTGTTGCCGTGTTGATTTCTATCCAGTTGTTTTCAGGATCTCTTATATAGATTTGCCGTACCCCATCGGCCCTATTGGTTACGGAATTTTCTTTTCCGGGCCAATCCGAATAAGGGACTCCCTTGGCCTCTAGATGCGCAATTACCGCGTCTAGATTTTGAGTAGCAAGACAACGATGTACACTCTTGCTATGTGATAGGTCTACACTGTCCTTGCCAATAAGATGAAGCTGTGAATTTCCATGCACCTTGAACCAACGAAAACCCTCTGTTGCCGACGGATGGGGAATTTCTTTCAACTGGAATATGTCAGTATAAAAATCACCTACGGTTTTCAGATCCTTTACAATAAATGAGTAGTGATCGTATTGAAAATTAAAAGATTGCGCCTGTCCCAACAAACCTATTACCATACAACAAGATAAAAAGAGGTTTCTCATTCCAGTTAATTCACAGTTCATCTTCAAATGTAATAATAGTATTTCAACGCCCAATTAATAAGCCCCTTATTTCTAAAGCGTTTGACTCAAAAGAAGCTACAGGTGCATTTTTAAGGTGTAAAAAGTAGTTTTGTATACAAATATACAGATCACAAACAAAGCACTATAAGCCGTAACAAGGCGGGTACATGGTCTGGCATCTACAAGAATGTACAGGTGTACACAGCTGGACCGTAAGTGATTGGTCAGGATGTATTTTTGAGGTGGAAACTTTAAAACTACACTATGAAGAAAACAGTACTGATAGTAACGATGATATTGATGGCGCTAAACACTTCCTGCAAATCCGAGGACGATGGAGCGGTAGTACCCAAAGAAAGTAGTATTGTTGGGAACTACCAAGGGTCTTGGTCCTCAACACTGCCATCCAAAAAATATGAGAACTACCCTATTTCAGCTAAGATAACCGCCACCGATGACCCCAATGTATTCAAAGGGGAATTCTTTTTCGCCGTAGGGCTCGTCTCTTGTTGTAATAGTGGGGAAAATGATGGCTTGCTTACCTTCGAAATTGATGGTAAAACTGTTCGTAAGTTTCGATATGACGATCGCGTGCGGTCTTGTAGCGGTCTTTTTGAAGGAACGGGAAGTATTGCCGACGACGGGAAAATTACCATCAATTTTAGCGGTTCAGATTGTGAGGGAGCGCATACCGATGGGCTTTTGATTTTTAGATAATGCTGCCGATTACATAAGTAAAAGGCGAACGGTTACGACCGCTCGCCTTTTTTATGCTTTGTTTTGACCTATTCTTGAAGCGACTTGACAATTTTGCAAGGGTTGCCATAGGCTAAAACCGCATCTGGCAAGTCTTTGGCGACCACAGATCCGGCGCCGATCGTAACGTTGTTACCGATACGTATTCCTGGCAGTATAACTGTATTTCCTCCAATCCAAACATTGTCTCCAATGTGAACGGACTTGGTAACGGTGCGATAACTGTTCGTTCCGTCATTCCTTTTTTGAATGCGCTCCGAAGCCTTTAAGGGATGAGTGGCCGTGTAAATTTGAACATACGGCCCAATAAGCCCATCTTGTCCGATAACTATTTTGTTGTTATCAAGAAAAAAACAGTTGGCGTTCACAAAGGTATTTGCGCCAATAGTTATATGTTCTCCATAATCACAATAAAAAGGAGCTTCAATCCATACACCTTCTCCCTTCTCTTCTAACAAGGAAGAAAGCAACGCCGATCTTTTCGCATTTTCTGTAGAGGCCAGCAGATTGTATTCCTGAAACAAAGCGCGTGCCCTATGATACATTTGTAATAATTCGGGATCTCGAGTACTATAGGGCAAACCCGCCAACATTTTTTCTTTTTCGGTCATAAAACTATTCTCCTTCCACCGGTGGTGGCCCATCAATCATCGCCTTATAAACCTCCGTACCTTTTCTTGTTTTAAATTCTTCTTTGACTTTAGCAATCAATTTAGGGTCTTCAAAAAGATCAACAGCGGTCATTCCCAATGCCTTCGAAGCATAGACCATTCCTTTGTGACCAATAGACATACCGCCACAGGCAACAACTGCCCAGGAATGCCATGGCGTGTCTTTGGGCGCTACGGTAACGCCGAGATTAATGTTGGGTACATTCCAGCTTACGTCCCCTACATCCGTAGATCCTCCGCCAGGGTTCTCCTCCGTTTCTTTTAAGGGATGTATTTGACTGTCCATCCCTACTTGGGGTTTTTCAGTTGCTTTTTGAATGGCTTTTCCAAACGTTGTCTCTTCCTCAGTGTAGCTGATCGGCCCTAATAGCTCTAGGTTTTTTTGCATGATCTCTCCTCCCGAACGGTTCACGAGCGTTTCGTAGATACCCGATACCAATCTAATCTTATAGTCTACATTGGCCATAATTGCGGCACCTTCGGCCATTTCTTTGACCCGCTCATAGGTTGGCAACATTTTGGAACGCTTTGGGTCTCTAACACGCACCCAAAGTTTGGCATAATCGGGAACAACATTTACGACCTGTCCTCCGTCTTGTATATGGTAGTGAATTCGGGAGCTTGGCAAAATATGCTCTCGATAGTAGTTGATTCCCGTGGTATATAGTTCCAAAGCGTCAGAGGCACTGCGTCCGTTCCAAGGATCTGCGGAAGCATGTGCTGTCTGCCCATAAAATTCTACAATGAAATCGATCAGGGAAAGTCCGGTTTGAACATCTGCTTCGATACTCGAACTAGGGTGCCAGCTTAAATTCACATCTACATCGTCCCATAGGCCGGCCTCGACCATCCATACCTTTGCAAAGTATTTTTCCTCGGCCGGTGTTCCTAAAAATTTAATGGTTCCTTTTAATTTTCCGGCATCCATTAATTCCTTTATTGCGATGGCCGCTCCCAAACTAGAAGTACCGAACATATTATGCCCGCAGCCGTGCCCTGCGGCACCCGGCTTTAAAGGTTCTTTTACGGGAGAAGCCTTTTGAGAAATTCCCGGTAAAGCATCAAACTCTCCCAAAATACTAATGACCGGTTTCCCGGAACCATAGGTGGCAGTAAACGCCGTAGGGATATTTGCCACACCTCTGGTAACGGTAAGGCCATTTTTTTCGGCATAGGCCGCCAACACCTCGGATGAGCCCGATTCCTGAAAAGCAGTCTCGGCCAAGCCCCAGATAGAATCGCTTATTTTAATGAGTTCGGCCTTGTGCTTTTCCACAGATGCCAAGACGGCTTTTTTGTTTTTGGTCATTTTTTGAGCCGATAATGTCATGCTCAACAGCATTACAAGGCCCAAGAGAATTGTTTTTTTCATTTCAAAGGGTTTTCAGGTTGATAAAAGGTCTTTAAAGATACTTCATCTGAATAGATGTGAACAAGAAAATGCGAAAAACATGAAATGTAAATATTTTGATCATAACACAATATAGTTCACTTACTGTCAGTTATTTACCAAGTGCCCGTCCCAATCGATTCCAGATTTTCGAATGGCGACTGAAAAAGGCAATCTTAAACCCAAAATAATAGTATCATGAAAAAGCTTATCCAACCTACGCTTATGGTATGTGTGATCCTTGTTTTAGCAGGATGTAGCGCTACGAATCAACTGACCATGGGAGCCGTTGAACCCGCGCGTGTTCATATTCCTACCGATGTTTCAAAAATTGGTATTGTCAATCGTAGTGTCCCCTCGGAAGGAAACAAAACGGTCGATAAAATAGACAAAATTCTTTCTTTGGAAGGGTTAAACCTTGATAAGGAAGGTGCAGAAGCTGCTGTGTTAGGACTGTCCGATGAATTGGAAAGAAGTGAGCGTTTTGAAGCGATCAAAATCATAGAAAGCAGTGAATTGGAGCGAAAGGGACTTGGCGTTTTTCCGGCAGCATTGAGCTGGAAAGCAGTAGAATCCATCTGTGAAGCCAATGACGTAGAAGTGCTCTTTTCTCTTGAATTGTATGATACCGACACGAAAGTAGATTATCAAACTGCCATGGTGAAGATACCGAACAATTTGGGTATTAAGGCTGAAGTCCCAGGGCATAAAGTGACTATAAATACGGCAATCAAAAGTGGTTGGAGGGTATACGATCCCCATACCAAAACCATTATCGATGCGATTACTGCGAACGATTATATTACATCAAGGGGAGAAGGAATTAACCCAATGAAAGCGGTAGAAGCGGTAATTGGGAGGAAAGAAGCGGTATTGCAGCAGAGTACGTTTAGTGGAAATGCCTACGCGAAAGAAACACGGCCCCGCAGGAAACGAATTTCGCGGGATTATTTTGTGAAAGGCACCAATAATTTTGAGATTGCCCAGCGCAGAGCGCAAACAGGCGATTGGAAAGGAGCAGCGGACCTATGGGAGAAAGAAGTGACAAACTCGGACCCGAAAATTGCAGGACGCGCTTGTTATAACATGGCGATTAGCAATGAAATCAATGGAGATTTGAACAAAGCTGTTGAGTGGGCTTCAAAATCGTACAGCGATTACGAAATCAACGAAGCACTAAGATATCTAAACCTACTTCGAAGAAGAGTAGCAGAGAAAGAGCAGCTACGACAGCAAGAAGCAAGGTAAATAATAATATTGGTAGCCTCGCATTCAAAATGCGAGGCTTTTTTTATCCAACAGCTTCTTTATAAACTTTTAAACACCGTTCCCTGGCCATTTTATGATCTACCATGGGCACAGGGTAGGTGAGTTCCTGTAAGTCGCTCACCCAGTGTTGTATGTATTCTTTTTGTTTGTCAAATTTATCAATTTGGGTAGTCGGATTAAAAATACGAAAATAAGGAGCTGCGTCTACGCCACTGCCGGCAGCCCATTGCCAATTGCCTATGTTGGCGCTTAAATCAAAATCCAACAGCTTTTCTGCAAAATAGGCTTCTCCCCAGCGCCAATCGATCAATAGGTGTTTGCAAAGAAAACTGGCAACCAACATTCGAACCCGATTGTGCATATAACCAGTAGTGTTTAATTCACGCATTCCTGCATCGACCAATGGGTATCCCGTTTCCCCCTTTTTCCATTTTTCAAATTCCATCTCATTGTTTCGCCATTCTACCCGGTCGTATTTGGGGCGGAATGAGCTGTTTACGGTATGGGGAAAATGCCATAAGATCTGCATGAAAAATTCACGCCAAATCAATTCGCTCCAAAATACTTCGTTCTCTTCAGCAATGGCAAGGGTCATCATTTGCCGCACAGAAACAGTACCAAAACGCAAATGGGGCCCCAAGCGGGAGGTGCCATTTTTTATTGCAGGAAAATTACGGGTTGCCTCATAATTATTGATTAAACTTGGTGTTGCGGTATAGTCGGGAACCGTTATGGCAGCAGTTACAAACCCCATGTCTGCAAGGGACAGAAATGGAATCGAAGTCGACGTGTATAGATTTTCTAAATGGTTTTCGCTCGCGTTGTGCTTTATATCGCGTTCAGGTTTAAAAAGCGCCTTCCATTTGTTTTTATATGGGGTATAAACTACATAAGGAGTACCATCGTCTTTTACGACATCGCTTTTTTCAAAAATTACCTGATCTTTAAAAGTTTTAAATGCCACATTTTTACCTTTCAAAAACACTTCGATGGCCGTATCTCTTTCTTTGGCATATGGTTCATAATCATGATTGGTGTATACTTCCTGAACCGAATACCGATTCATAAGTTTTGTGAAAATTGCCATTGGGTTCCCATGGTACAACCCGATAGCACTTCCATGTTCTGCCCTTAGCCGCGTATTCATTTTTCCGAGCGAACTGTGAATAAAAGATACTCTAGCATCATCTTTTGACAACTTTTCCAGTATTTCTTTGTCAAAAATAAAAATGGGCAGCACTTTGTAACCACTCTCTAAAGCGGCTAAAAGTGCCGTATTATCTTCCAAACGCAGGTCCCTTCGAAACCAAAAAATGACGATGTCTTTATTCATATATTAGATGATTTTACTTCTCTCAAATAACTATTTAAAGTGCGTTGAACACCCAGAGAATAGTTGGTGACCAGCATCGTTTGAATTTGGAACTTAACATTTACATCGAGCTTCCGACTTTTAAGTTTGTATTTGACATTTGTGTTTGAATTTATTTTTTTTCATCTAACATCTAACATCTAACATCTAACATCTAACATCTAACATCTAACATCTAACATCTAACATCTAACATCTAACATCTGGCATCTAACATCTAACCCACATTCAAAGTACCAATTCCGCCATCAACACCAACCACTTGCCCCGTCATCCAACTACTTTTATCGCTAAGTAAAAATAGGGCAATATTGCCTATGTCCGTTGCAATACCTACACGTTTAAGAGGATGTCGTTCCGCCATTAGTTCCCGCTTCCGGTCATTGCTCAACAAACGTCCTGCCAAGGGCGTATCTACCAAGGAAGGTGCGACCACGTTTACACGTACTTTTGGTGCGTATTCGGCGGCCATCGATTTGGCAAAGCCTTCAATGGCACCTTTGGCAGCGGCAACACTGGTATGAAAAGGCATTCCCGTACCAACCGCCACGGTGCTAAAGAATACCATACTACCACCGTGGGCCATTTTTGGAATAATTACTTTTACTACTTTTACTAAAGAGAAGAAGTTTACCTCCATGTCTTGTTGAAAGGTTTCCAAAGACAGCATTTTAAATGGTTTTAAATTGATGCTACCAGGGCAGTATACAAAACCATCTAACTGCTCTGGAAGTAGGTTCGTATCAAGATCATCTGTCAATACATCAAAAGGTATATGGGTCACATTAAGCGATGCAAGTTCTTCTGAAGTGCGGGAAGCAATAAAAACGGTGTGTTCCTTGGAAAGTTCCTTCGCCATTGCAAAACCAATTCCGTGGGATCCGCCAATTAATAAAATATTTTTCATAAGTTTATTGTATAGATTTTATTTCTAAAGTTGTGTTATGGGCCGGTAAGGAGCCAAAAAGTTCCGTTAGCTTCTGCTCCCGATGCGAAAAAATCTGTTTTAGTTGTTTTTTTACAATTAAGGGATGCGCCAATCGACCCAAAATACCAAAAGGAATCTTGTAATCAATGCAATCCTCCATAAGCACACCACCGTCGATTTCCTTAATAAAATGCTTATGATGCCATAGGGAATAAGGCCCAAACAACTGTTTGTCAACAAAATATTGTCCTTCTTTTACGGAACTAATTTCGCTCACCCATTTGGTAGTAAAACCGGGAAAGGGAGATACTTTGTATTGTATGATTTGCCCCTCGTACATAGAACGTTCTGCACCGGAGAGAATATGAAAACCCATATGTTCCGGAGTAATGACCTTGAGGTTGGCTGGGTTCGATAAAAAGTCCCAGGCAGTTGCTATATCAATTGGAAGCGCTTGACTGGCATTGAGTTGGTATAATTGCATGGATAGCGATAGTTTTTACAAAGATAAAGTCATTTTTGTTTAACAAAAACATTTATTAGTTAAACAAACAATAAAATCTCCAGATAGTTAAGAGCAGGCCAGTCGTAGTTTGGCAGCTTTAATTGGAGTTCTACCCATTGGTTCGTCGTCAATTGAAGTGAATTTTGTACTTTTCGGCAGTTATTTTGCTCTTCCCCTGTCCATATAACCGACTTTATAAACCAGTGTAGATTAATAAAACAGTTGCCAATGCTTGTGTTTGGAAATAGGATACAATGAAAAGTACGATTTCATATTTACTATTCGTTTTTTACTCAACTGTTCTTTTGGCCCAACAAGAGGTGCAGACCCTTGGAACACTTCCCGACCTCGTATCCGAAACCTCCGGACTCTTGTTTCATAACGGGAAACTCATTACCCATAACGATTCTGGCAATAGTCCGCAGTTATACGAGATAGATACCGTGTCACTCGAAATTACACGAACCGTTACCCTGAATAATGCGGAAAATATCGATTGGGAAGATAGCACTCAGGATACGGACTATTTCTATATAGGAGATTTCGGAAACAATCTGGGCACTAGAACAGATTTGGTTATTTACCGGATCAGCAAAGAACTTTATAACCAACAAGATGAAATAACTGCGGAACGAATCCATTTTTCATATGAAGACCAAACAACATTTGAGGACACTGGTAATAGCGATTGGGATGCGGAAGCTTTGATTGCAATTGAAGATCAACTACTTGTGTTTACCAAACAGTGGCAATCAAATGGAACAGTGGCCTATACGATCCCGAAAGCCCCTGGTACCCATATAGCTAAGCGTTTGGATTCTTTTGATACGAAAGGGTTGGTTACAGGGGCGGTCTATAACCCGGAAAGCAGGCTTTTGTACCTAGTGGGGTACAGTGCTATTTTAGATAGTTTTTTGTATCGTGTGGATGGTGCCTCCAATACAGCGGTTTTTGATGGTGAAATTGAGCAACTATCCACTAATATCGGATTTGCGCAGGTCGAAGCCATCGTTGCAATTGACGTGGATCGCTATATGATTTCTTCTGAATTGTTCACTCGTGAGAACCCTTTTATTACCTTACAATCTACCCTGTACGCTCTTGGTACAAATGACCGTTCTTATACAGATCCGGACCCGAATCCAGATCCAGACCCGGATCCAGATCTAGATCCAGACCCGGATCCAGATCTAGACCCGGACCCTTTGGCAGATGAGTTGATACTGTATAGATCAATCGAAGAATCGGTGCTTTGGTATGAAGTTCCTGATTCCGAACTTCTAATTGCTCGTGCTATTTTTGATGTAATGGGAAGGCTTGTAACTTATGATACCGGCCCTGGACTGGACACAAAAAACATTGATTTATCAACACTTCCCAAGGGTATTTTTTATATTACATTTTACTTTGGAGATCGAAAAACCTCTAGGCCTTTTGCAAACTACTGATTCCAGAGCGGTTTTATTTAAGAATACCTTAACAGATCTACCTTTGGTTTATCTCTAGTTTTGTGAAAAATTAAAACCTAAGTACAATGAAAAAATCAGCACTCTTTTTATTTGCCTTGGCCGTATCTTTTATGGCGCAGGCACAGATCAATACGCCAGCTCCCAGCCCGGCCTCTAAATTAGAGCAAAAAGTGGGACTTACCGATGTGACGGTCGAATACTCAAGACCTTCTATGCGTGGGCGAACCATTTTTGGAGATTTAGTTCCTTTTGACAAATTATGGCGCACCGGTGCCAATGGGTATACATTGGTTTCTTTTAGCAATGATGTGAAGATTGACGGGCAGGATGTTAAAGCGGGTACCTATTCAATGTTTACAAAGCCAGGAGCTACTTCTTGGGAGGTGTTCTTTTATACGGATACACAGGGAGGCGGAACTCCAAGAGATTGGGATGAGAGCAAAATAGTTGCTAAAACCACTGCAAAGGTATTCCCAATTGAAATGCCGGTAGAAACCTTTACCATTACCATTGATGATTTAACGAATAATGGAGCTGTCATTGGTATTATTTGGGAAAAAACATATGTGGGAGTGAAGTTCGAAGTACCAACCGATACTGCCGTAATGGGGGCTATTGAAAAAACAATGGCTGGTCCGGGAGCAGGAGATTATTATACTGCTGCGGTATATTATGCCAATGAAGGAAAAGACATTGGGAAGGCAAAAGAATGGATGGAAAAAGCCATGTCAATGACCAAAGAGCCTCGTTTTTGGCAGCTACGTCAGCAGTCATTGATTTATGCGAAAGCCGGTGATAAAAAATCTGCTATCGAAACCGCCAAGAAATCATTGGCAGGTGCTAAGGAAGCCGGAAATGATGATTATGTAAAAATGAACACCGATTCATTGAAAGAATGGGGGGCAAAGTAAAGGAAATCTAAATTCGAATTAGTACCCTGACAATTTAATTGTCAGGGTTTTTTTATGGCGTTATCGGTGGTTTCTTTAACAAACGATCAAAACCTTCAAAAACAAAAGCAATCGCCATCACCAATGCAGCTCCGATAAAATTCAACAACAAGTAACTTAGTTGCTCTTCCACATAAATAAAGTTATAGTAGAGCACAAAAATAATGGCTTGGGTAAGCAAGGCGGCAAAAAATACGGCATTGCCCTTTACGAACTTAAAAAAGAAGGCAAGCAAGAAAATACCCAATACATTCCCATAGAAAATAGAACCTATAATATTCACTAATTGAATAAGATTGTCGAACAAATTTGCCACACAGGCAATCAATATCGCAATAATACCCCATAGGAGGGTGAAACCTTTGGAAGCCAGTACATAGTGCTTCTCATTAAATGTACCTGTGCGATTACGTTTGTAAAGGTCAAGGGCCGATATGGTTCCCAGTGCATTCAGCTCGGAGGCGGTCGAAGACATGGCTGCGGAAAGTATAACTGCCAAAAGCAAGCCAATTAGACCTTTTGGAAGGTTGTTTAAGATAAAATGGATAAAAACATAGTCTTTATCATTGGTCTCGGCATTGCCATCCGCCTTTTGAATCATTGCTTTGGCAGCGGCCCTGTTTATGCTGTCTTTTACGTTGATTTTCTGAATGTGTATTTTGGCTTCTTCGACCGCGGTATATTCTTTTAAATCCAAGGCTGCCGAAAACCTATTTTGAGCAATGCGTTTATCCGCTTCCAATGTTCGCTGCGCGGCTTGCAAGCCTTCATATTCTTCGGCATACTCTGACGCCATGACCGATTTGGTCGCCGACGGATTAAAATTCAATGGAGCCTCATTGTACTGATAAAAAACAAAAACCATTACCCCGACCAACAAAATAAAAAACTGCATGGGAATCTTTAAGATGCCATTGAAGATAAGTCCCAACTGGCTTTCTCGAATAGATCTACCTGATAAATACCGTTGTACCTGACTTTGGTCTGTACCGAAGTAGGCGAGCATCAAAAAGAAACCACCCGTTACTCCATTCCAAAAATTATAGCGGTTTTGAAGATTGAATTCAAAATCGAGAATATTTAATTTACCACTCGCCCCGGCTACTTTCAAAGCCTTACCAAATGTAATGTCGTCTGGTAAAAAGTGTAAAATGAAGAAAAAGGCGATAAACATCCCCGACATGATTACGAACATCTGCTGTTTTTGGGTAACACTAACCGCTTTTGTACCTCCCGAAACAGTATAAATAATCACCAAAATACCGATGATGACATTCAACGTCAATAGATTCCAACCCAGAATGGCCGAAAGGATTATAGAAGGGGCAAAAATAGTAATTCCGGCGCCTAGGCCACGTTGAATCAAAAAGAGTACCGCCGCCAAAGAGCGCGTTTTAAGGTCAAAACGATTTTCTAAAAACTCGTAGGCCGTATATACTTTGAGCTTATGATAAATTGGGATAAATACCAGGCAAATAACAATCATGGCCATCGGTAGCCCAAAGTAGAATTGAACGAATCCCATGCCGCTATGGAATGCTTGCCCGGGCGTTGACAAAAAAGTAATGGCACTCGCTTGAGTAGCCATTACAGAAAGTCCTATCGTCCACCACTTGGTGTTTTTCCCACCGCCGACATAGTCTTCAACGCTTTGGCTTCCCCTAGTTTTCCATACACCATAAAATACAATAAACAACAGAGTTCCCGAAAGAACGATCCAATCGAGTGTTTCCATTTAGGTAAAAGATGACATTAGGTAGCTAAATAACAATAAATACAGTATGTTCAGGATAATGACCAAGGTGTACTCTTTTTTCCAAACAATTTTGTCGTTCATATTACCCCTTTATATTTGCTTCATTTTTCACATTCTCTTTACCAATAGAGAGCATGTTTGCAAAAAGTTTGTAGGCACCAGGTACGCCGGCAGGTAGTTCTCTAAAAAAGCTGAGCCCGGTATAGATATAGTTGCCCTCTCCATAAGGAGCCACTAACAAGCTTCCTTTTTTTGCCGATTCCCCTTTGTCCTTCATTGAGAGTATTGGCGTAAAGGCTTTGTCCCACTCGTTGGGAAAGTAAAGCCCTCTTTCCTGTACCCACCCATCAAAATCTTTCTCTTCGATAGCATTGGGAAAACTGGTCAGGGAGTGTTTTTTCGCCAAAATACTTACTTCTGAATTTTCATTGGTAACACGGTCCCGCGACAATTGCAAAGGGTAGGGGGAGATGTTTTCAAATTGCTTGTTCCAACGGCCTGCAGTATTGTATTGTACGATCAGGTTTCCTCCATTTTTGACATATTCAAGCAGAAAGCGTTGTTTGAACTTAAGTTCTGGCACCACGTTATATGAGCGTATACCTGTTACAATCGCGTCGTATTTATCCAAAGTACCTTCACCAATACTTTGCGGGTCGATGATATGTACGGTATAGCCAATTTGTTCCAAACTGGTGGGGACATCATCTCCCGCTCCTACAATATAGCCGATGTTCTGTCCCATTTTTTGAATATTCAATCGCACCACCTTGGCTTCGGCGGGAAGTAAAATAGATTGTTTGGGAACGTGGTCATAGTTGATTTCGATCAATTCCTTTGAGATTACCTTTCCTCCAATTTTTACCAAAGGACGAATAATGCCTTCATTTTCAAATGCCGGAGGAGTAAGTGTAAAAACCAGTTCTTGTTGGTCTCCTTTTTTAGCAATCGTAAAGTTCTTGGTATCCGTATCTACGGTCCAACCCTTTGAATATTGAAATTGCACCTCACCTTGCGCATTATCTTTGTGTGCTTTTACGGTCACCGATACTTCTTTTGATTTGCCATCGGCAAAAATCAATACTTTATCACGAATGCTTGCGGTCGCCTCTGGCAGAATTTCAAATGGTTGTACCAATTCACCCTTATCGGGTTTCGCAAATTTGCGTACCACCGGTTTCACTATTTGAAAAGTGTAACCGTTCATCGTGATATCAAAAATCGCGTGGAAAGCCCTAGGAGTTTCCGGTTTTCCGATGAGGGACTTATCTGCCACCTCGTACATCCCCAGACTTCCTTTTTCATTTAGCCAATAAGCATTCGTCGTTGCTGTATTGGAAGGGATTTTTAAATCCATTTCTAAAACAACCTTTTTGTTCTCGCCGAGTGTATTGGAAGTTGTTATCGCGGTATCCTCATTAATATATACTGAATTTAAGGTCATTTCAACCGCACTACGGTTCAATGCCTCAATGGCCACTTTTACCGTTCCTCCGGCATAGCTATAAGCGTCCGCTGCGGATGCTTCAAGATACAACCCGGCAGCGGCCGAAATAATGGTTTCTAATTCTTGTAATTTAATACCTTTCCAATGACCATCGGATAAACTACTCAGTAGCTGATGGGCCTTGATCAATTGTGGAAGGTGCGAACTAGGATTTTTAAAATCAAAATTTTCTTCGATGGGGTCTAAAATAGCGCCTACGGCCTTGCCACCTTCAATTCGTGACCAAGAGGTGTCGATTCCATCGAATAAATCGTTTTTATTTTTTGGCAGTTCGCCTTTAAGCAATTCAACATATTCATTTTGACTACCTCTTGTAGAAAGTCTTCCGAAGCCTTGGCACAAATGCTGGCTACTGGCCAAGGAGGCAATTTCGTTATTCGAAACTCCTAGAACAGGGTAATAGGTCCCCACATCAAAATTCAACATATTGCTCTTATCGGCAGCTTCAAATTTTTCTTGGCTACCATAGAACCACCAAGAGGTATTGAAAAAGAGTCGTTTGGGTTGCCAAGTCTCCAAAGTACTTAATTGATCCGAATAGACATTAGGGTCATTCACAAGATCAAAAGCTTCAAAACTCAACATTGCAGATGATGTATGATGGCCATGGGTCCTCCCTGGCGAACGATGATCAAAACGATTAACGATTACATCAGGCTTAAACTGCCGGATGATGCGGACCACGTCTTCCAAAACAGCTTCCTTATTCCAGATTTGCAGGGTTTCATCGGGATGTTTGGAATATCCGAAATCATTTGCCCTTGAAAAAAACTGCTGTGCACCATCTACACTTCGTGCCGCTAGGAGTTCCTGTGTTCGCAATACCCCGAGCAGTTCTCTTAATTCCGGACCAATTAAATTTTGACCACCATCGCCGCGGGTCAATGACAAATACGCGGTTCTGGCTTTCACATGATTGGCGAGGTAGGAAATGAGTCGTGTGTTCTCATCATCGGGATGTGCAGCCACATAGAGTGCTGAGCCCAAAAAATTCAGTTTTTGAATCGAATGATAAAGATCTGAGGAATTTGTTTTAGAACTTTTCTGGGAATGACAACCCGTGGTTAGTAGTAGTGAACTGGCTAAAAGCAATAAAAATCGAAGCATATGTTGTATTTCGTTGGCATTCAAAGATAGAAAGATAAATAGGCACCCATTCTCTTTTAAATATTCTTTAACACTAAAGGGAGTCACCGCGTTTAGAATCCTCTCCCAAACGATTTACAAGTGTTACGGCCTTTTGCAGCAACATGTTATTTGGGTAGGTAATTAGTTCCTCTCGGTCATTTCTAAGGTGAATGTGATACGCGGTAATATCCTCGATTTCAAAAATAGGTAACTGTTCATTTTCTCCTGAAATCATGTCCTTGTCCATAATCTTAATGCGATCGCCAATTTTAAAGGGAAAGGAAAAAAAGAGGATTACCCCGGAAGTAAGGTTGCTTAAAATAGACCATTGGGCAAACAAAGCAACACCTATGACCGCAAAAACAGAGGAAAACAAGAGTCCTAATTCTTTAAAGTTTACACCCCAGACAAAGACCAATACTCCAAACCCTAAAAAGCTCAACAAGAAGGAAACATACCGAAGAATTAAACGGGTTCGCGCCTCTACAATATTACTAAGATGCCCAATTCTGCGTACCATTTTAAAGCTAAGAAACCGAACAAGGAATAGGGCCAAAAGTGTGATGGCCGAACCTAGAAGTTCACTTTTATTACTGGCTATAAATTCTTCCATAAACCTAGAGTCCAAGGGTATCGCGCAGTGGTAAAAATCGATTGCTGTTTTTTTGCCAGTAAGGGCTCTTGATGGTTTTGACTTTTTTAGCGGTAGAGGTCAATACTTTCGCATTGCTTCCATATCCACTTTTGAAAGATTCCTTCCATCCCTCGATAAGGTGCGGAAAGGCGGTTCTAAATTGTATTGCAAGGGTTCTACCCAGTTCGGGATAATTGATTTCGTACGTACTAAACGCCCCTTCTTGATGTAAAACGGCAGTGGCATTATACGCTTGTAAGGGTTTGTGCGTCAATCGAATATATTCCATTGAAGGGATGACTTGTAGCGTTCCGACAGGAAGCCCTTCCGGGTTGATACGTATCTTGTTCCAAAGTTCATTTTCGAGCGTGGTTTTTTCCAATTGTAATGATTGATCTGCTTCGGTCTCAAAATAGGAATGGGATAGTACTTCAAATGTTTCTCGATTATTCAATTGTGCATAGACTTGTCCGCACCATTCCTGTGATGAAAAAGAGACTTTTACCGCATGCCCATTATCTTTCACCGGATAAAAACTACTGCTCATAATGGAATAGGGGTAAATACCCGTCAAATAATTTTTGGTACTGTTGAGTTTTAAAACGGGAATGTTATCAGGTCGATTCCCATCGGCCTTTACCTGTTTTTCTGCTAAAAAAGGTTCCGTTACAAAAATCAATACCGAGGATCCTTCTCGCAATTCCCCATAACGGGCCTGTTCAAGTTGATACGAGGTAATCTCCGCTTCCCCAGCATACCAGTAAGCTTTGAATGCCTCTGAAATAGGCTTTTCTTCCTTTGTGTCAAACGCCTTTTCGACGGCTGTATTTAAGGCCATTTTTGTTTTGTCGACTACTGTTTTTTCCTTGCAGGAAAATGTCGTGAGGAGCATCAATACCGAAACTTGGGTCAGGATTGTATAGTTGAATCGCTTCATATTTACCGATTTTTATCAAAATTACCGAAAAACAGCTAGTTTACCATGCTTGTTAACGTTTTGTACAAGAGATGGGTAGGCAGTCCCATAACGGTATTGTAAGATCCCTGGATTTCTTCTATGGCAATATGTCCCAACCATTCCTGAATGCCGTAAGCACCTGCCTTGTCAAAGGGTTTGTAGGTGTCTACATAAAATTGGATTTCCGCTTCGGAAAGTACTTTGAATTTTACTTTGGTCGTATCCCGTACCGTAGTTTTGTCTTTTTTCGTTGCAAAACAGACAGATGTAATGACCTCATGCCAGTCACCCGATAGGGCTCGCAGCATTGAATAGGCTTCTTTATGGTCCGCTGCCTTGGCCAAGGAGACCTGATCATGCCATACTACGGTATCTGAAGTAATCAAAATTTCGTTTTCCGCGAGGGTGCCATCGAATGCAGCCGCTTTCAATTCGGCTAAAAAATCGGAAATCGCGCCGCCTTGAAGGTGCGGGGGGTATACTTCTTCCGTTTCTTTGAGCCGTATTTCAAAATTAAGCCCCAACTCTTTAAAAAATTGCTGACGTCTTGGAGAGCCCGAGGCCAAAATGAGTCGATAATTTTTAAGTGCTTCCTGTACCATTTTATCAAGCGTTTTTCGCATCGAAATTTCCATACCAATCGCCGCGTACTTTTAATACTTGGCGGATCACATCTCGTACACATCCGTCACCACCATTTTGATGGGAAATGTATGTGCATACCTCTTTCACCTCGGGTGCCGCATCTTGCGGACAAGTAGGCAAACCCACCAATTTTAACGGTGGAATGTCGGGTAGGTCATCACCCATATAGAGTACATTTTTAGGCGCTATTTGATGGGTGCTCAAAAAATCGTTCAAGGGGTCGTTCTTTTGGTGAGCACCCAAGAAAATATGTTGTACCCCTAAGCCACTTAACCGCTTCCGTACCCCTTCGTTGGTGCCTCCCGAGATAATACATACATGGTAGCCTTTGTCAAGCGCCGTTTTTAGGGCATAACCGTCTTTGACGTTCATTTTTCGAAGCATTTCACCTTCGGTGGTAATCAAGAGTGTACCATCGGTGAATACACCGTCAACATCAAAAACAAAGGTGGTAATGTCCTCTAATAATTCTTTATAGCTTTTTTTCAAGGTTGGTTGTTTTGGTGGGTTTTAGTAATTGCATTGCTTAACAAGGTGTAAATGTCTTTTTCTAATTGCCCTTCTAAAAGAGATAAATGGCGTTCCTGGGTTTTCAGATCCCCACGTTTCGCAGGGCCGGTCTGCATTTCGTAAGGCGCTGCTTCTGATACTTTTGCGGCTGTTTCCAAAATCAACGGACTTAAAATGGAAAAGGGTACTTGCTGTTCCGCACAAATCGAATGGGCGATATGATATAGATGGTTGGTGAAATTATTTGCAAAAACGGCCGCCAAATGAATGCTCTTGCGTTGTTCTGAATCGATATAATAATGCTGATCCGAAACGGACATGGCCAATTGGGATAAGAGCGAGCGATTCTTTTCAGTATTGGCTTCTATGCAAATGGGTACTTCTTTGAAGTTTATCGAACGTTGCTTGCTAAAGGTCTGTAAGGGATAAAATACCCCGTAATTGGTATGATTCGAAAGCACTTGCATGGGAACACTCCCTGAAGTATGAACAACCACCCCTTTTGAATCGTTTACCAATTCGGAGACCTCAAAAATATGGTCATCGCTAATGGCCAAAAAATAAATATCGGATTTTACCAACGCTGTCCCGTTTTCAAGCAGGGTAGCCGTTTCTCCAAAATATTTTAAAGCCGCACTGTTGCGACCAGCGACCTGCGAAACGGTAATTTCATCACTTTGGGAAAAAACACGGTACAAGTGCCGCGCAATATTTCCAGTGCCGATGATGGTTGTGGTAATCATATCACGAAAGTAGGAATTACAGGATGATTTTATGGTTTTCGAGACGCAGCTTTTTTTCAGATTCTAGCTTTTTAATGGCCCGTATAACGGTTTCCACTCGCAGTCCTGTTAATTCGGCAATTTGTTGCCTGGTAATCGGAACGGTAAACGCCTGTTGGTCTTGCTGGTTTTTAAGATAGCCCAAAAACGTAAGAATCCGGTGTTCGGGAGGATGCACGGAAACTTCTTTACCAATCATCGCTTTGTATGCCAAACGGTTGCAGAGCAGTCGTGTAAATCCTAAATGCACTTCGGGATTGCCCACCAGCAACGCTAGAAAATCCTTTTTCAATAACCGCATAAGCTGTGTCTTTTCCGTCGCCATCGCTGCTGCCGGGTATGAGAAGCTGCCAAAAAGAGGCGGCTCTCCAAAACTCTTGCCATCTTCAAAAATACCTTGAACAAATTCCTTTCCTTCTTCTGTAAGGTTATACATTTTCACAGCACCTTTTACAATTTGATAATAATAATCGGCCCTGCTCCCTTCATCGAAGAGTACTTCATTTTTTTCGAGTGTAATCGTTCGTGCACCAAATTGAATGAGAAGTGTTTCAGCTATCATAGGATCGTATGATTCAAATCATAAACAGGAGGTATGCGCTCGGGCTAACTTTGTTTTGAACAATAAAAATACAAAGCAATGAACGTTTTTAACAGTATATCCCACAGTTTTAGATCTTCTTATATGATGATGATCCCACTTTCAATCATTTTTCAAAGTTGTTTGGGTTCGATTGCCGCTTTATATATTTTAAAGACTGGTGGTACTTTTCTATTGCTACAACTAGGAATCTGTATCAGTGTCACCATGGTTTACAACGCCTCGGTGCTGGCCCAAATGAAGACAGACCTGGTCTTCAAACTTTTGCTTTTGAGTGTAGTGGTAAACCTACTTCTCTTATGCATACAGGTTTTTTAAGTCGAATAATTGAATACCTTTAGTTATTCCTATGAAACAGAAA
Organism: uncultured Flavobacteriaceae bacterium; assembly: GCA_938020445.1. Taxonomy (GTDB): domain Bacteria; phylum Bacteroidota; class Bacteroidia; order Flavobacteriales; family Flavobacteriaceae; genus Pelagihabitans. The sequence continues at coordinate 34,001 of CALIIC010000027.1, forward strand.
GAAATTAAGGACAGGACCGATGTATATGAACTTGTCGATACGTTTTATATAAAGATCAGGGCCGATGATTTGCTTGGACCTATTTTCGAAAAGCATATAAATGACTGGCCAAAACACTTAGACCGACTTACGGATTTCTGGGAGACCAACTTGTTTTTTGTGCGAAAGTTTAAGGGAAATCCATTGTTAAAGCACCAACTGGTAGATGCTGCTGCGGGGCACACGATCAACGAGCACCATTTTGGAAGGTGGCTCAATCTATGGTTCGAAACGGTTGATGCACTTTTTGTGGGGGAAAAAGCGACCATTGCCAAAAACCGCGCCCGAAACATGGGTACTTTTTTTCATGTAAGTATGTTTCAAGCTCGGCAAGGCTAACTATGGATCGAAGTAGTCCGTTCAACTTCAAGGCATGTTCCTCTTTCTATTTTAAAATCAAATCTTTTGAGACAACTTAAATTGAAAGATTAAGTCGTACGATGTCCTTGAAAAACCACAAAAAGGCCGTAATTTTGCTTGCTGAAAATCAAAGGCCTGCGAAATGACAGAATTGCTTAAGAAAATTTTCTTTTCCACTCGTTTAATGGCTGTTTTGTTTCTTGTTTTCGGTACGGCGATGGGCTTTGGTACCTTTATAGAAAGCAAGTATAGTACCGAGACGGCGCGCATATGGATCTATAACACCACTTGGTTCGAGGCGATCATGGTGTTTTTCGTAATCAACTTCGCCGGTAACATTTTTAGATACCGCCTGCTGCGGTGGGAGAAATGGCCCGTTTTAACACTACACCTTTCTTGGATTTTGATTATTGTCGGCGCCTTTATCACACGCTATATCAGTTATGAGGGAATGATGCCTATTCGAGAAGGCAATTCTGAAAAAGTATTCTATTCGGATAAGACATATCTAACGGCCTATGTTGATGGAGAAATTGATGGTGAACCAAAGCGCAAAATTCTTCAAGAAGATATTATTGTTACACCTGAAGCCTTAAAATCTAGCCTCCCTTGGCATGATGATTACAATGGAATACCATTTTCGGTTTCCTATGTTGATTTTATCAAAGGTGCCGAAGAAGGACTTATACCAGATGAGAATGGTCAGGCTTTTTTGAAAATTGTAGAATCTGGTGAAGGGCAACGGCATGACCACTATCTCGAAGATGGCAAGGTAGCAAGCATTCACAATGTATTATTTGCACTGAACAAGCCTACCAATGGCGCAATCAATATTTTCACTACGGATAGTACCTATCAAATAAAATCACCTTTCGAGGGGAGTTTTATGAGAATGGCCGATCAATTTCAGGGACAAGTACTGAAAGATAGCCTACAGCAATTGCAACTGCGTTCGCTGTATTCCACTGCAGGAATGCAATTTGTGATTCCCGACCCATTGTTAAAAGGGGTTTATGGCGTAGTGCCCCTGCCAAAGGACAAAGTGACCAAGGAATCCGCAGATGCCCTTATAGTAGAAGTAACGGTAAATGGGGAAACCCAAAGACAAACCTTATTAGGAGGTAAGGGTAGGGGAGATTTCAGTGATAAGTTCAAAGTAGGCGGCCTCGATGTAATGATGAGCTACGGTTCAAAGGTATACGAGCTACCTTTTAGCATTAAGTTGAATGATTTCATTGCAGAGAAATATCCGGGTACCGAAAATGGGTACGCTTCTTTTATGAGTAAAATTACGGTAGAGGATGACCGTCCTTTTGATTATGATATATTCATGAACCATGTACTGGATCATTCTGGATATCGTTTTTTTCAATCGAGTTTTCATCCCGATGAAAAAGGTACGATCTTATCGGTAAACCACGATCAATGGGGCACTTGGATTACGTATATCGGATATTTTCTTCTGTATATAGGCCTTATGGGAATTATGTTCTTTGGGAAGACCCGCTTCAAAGACCTTTCTCGAGCGTTGGGAAAATTAGATAAGAAAAAGAAAACGATAAGTACCTTGTTATTGTTCCTTATGGTATCGATAACGAATGGACAAGAGCATGGCCCCAATGATGGTCATGACCATACACCTAGTACCGGAACACCACCCAGTACCGAGCAGATCGATTCTTTATTAATGGCAACGATGGTCTCCGAAGCGCATGCCGAAAAGTTTGGAAAGCTTGTTATTCAGGATGAAGGCGGCCGTATGAAACCCATCAATACATTTTCTTCCGAATTATTACGAAAGTTAAGCCTGAAGGATAAGTTCAAAGGGATGGATTCCGATCAAGTATTCTTATCCATGATGGCGAACCCCGCCCTTTGGTACAATGCAGAATTCATAGCGGTCGATAAAAAAGGAAAGAACGATAGCATCCGAAAAGTGATTGGGGTACCGGCCGGTCAACGGTTTGTGAAAGCGGTTGATTTTTTCGATGAGCAAGGCAGGTACAAATTGGAACCCTTTTTAAGGGAAGCCACTGCCACGAATAATCCCAATAAATTTCAGCAAGATTACAAAGACGCAAACATGCGGCTAAGTTTATTAGATCAGGCACTACAGGGAAGTATTGTAAAGATTTTCCCCCTTTTGAACGATGAAAATAACAAATGGATTTCTGCTTTGGAATACCGAGGTGGCCAATACCAAATTCCTGATTCGCTCTACGGTAATTTTGTAAAGAATGCAATTCCATACTATTTGATGTCCTTACAAAAAGCCCAACGCAGCGGTAATTATGAGGAGCCGGATAAATTGTTGGAGGCCTTCAAACAGAATCAAAAAAACCATGGCAGCGAAGTGCTGCCCTCAGATCGAAAAATTGAAACCGAAGTAGTCTACAATAAACTCAATATTTTCGGGCAACTATGGCGCCTGTATCCCGTCGTAGGCTTGTTAATGTTCTTTATCTTGATATTCCAAATCTTTAAAGACCGCTCTATCTGGAGAGTCGCGGTCTATTTTTTCAAGGGTACCATCATTGTTCTTTTTCTATGGCATACCACTGGACTCATTTTACGCTGGTACAGTTCGGGTCATGCCCCTTGGAGTAATGCCTATGAGAGTATTTTGTACGTAGCGTGGGCAACCATGGGAATGGGACTTGCTTTCGGGAAGAGGAGTAATTTGACCATTGCGGCCTCCACATTTGTGGCCGGTATGCTCTTGTGGATCGCCCATCAAAATTGGGTGGATCCGTCTATCGGCAATCTACAACCAGTACTGGATAGCTATTGGCTCATGATACATGTGGCAGTTATTGTTGGTAGTTATGGGCCTTTGACCGTGGGAATGATCCTCGGTGTGGTTGCGCTGCTTTTGATGTTGCTAACGACCAAAAAGAACAAGGCCCGGATGGAGGTAAGTTTAAAAGAATTGACCATTATCAATGAAATTACGCTGACCGTCGGGTTGATCATGCTGACCATTGGGAATTTTCTGGGAGGACAATGGGCCAACGAAAGTTGGGGACGCTATTGGGGTTGGGACCCTAAAGAGACGTGGGCCTTGATTTCGATCATGGTATATGCATTTGTCATACACACCCGTTTGGTTCCCGGTCTTCGGGGTAAATGGACCTTCAATTTTCTAAGTGTAGCTGCCTTTGGTAGCATTATGATGACCTATTTTGGAGTGAACTATTATCTTGTGGGGTTACACAGTTACGGGCAGAGTGGTGCGGCCGCCATTACACCTGATTATGTTTGGTATATCGCCCTGGCCGTGGCTGTTTTAGGCGGTTTAAGCTTCTGGCGCTATAAGGTCAATTATGTTAAATAATTGATTTTTATAGATTCACTTTGAAATTATTTTGCATCTTTGCCCCATCATGAAGTTATAAGAATTATGTTTTCAATAGATGTCTTTGGGTTTAATCCCAAGAAGTAATCGGCCTCCTGTCGTACTTCTTTAGGCATTGCGTTTTCTTCTTTTCAACATAATTCTTCTTATAATGACAAACAATCAACATACACTTACGTTTAAAAAACTATTCCATTCTTTTATCATAGCCGTTACCGGAAAAGAAACTGAATTCACTTCGGGAAGCATTCGCAAAGCAATTTTTATGCTTTCGATTCCCATGATTTTAGAGATGATGATGGAGTCTATCTTCGCCATTGTCGATATTGCCTATGTATCTCAGGTGAGCGTAAACGCCGTTGCGACCATAGGGCTTACCGAGTCTGTGGTTACCCTGGTCTATGCCGTTGCCATCGGATTAAGTATGGCGGCGACCGCGGTCGTGGCCCGCAGAATTGGTGAGAAAGATGTGCCTGGGGCTCAGAAAGCCGCTGTGCAGGCGATTGCACTAGGGACGGTCGTTTCCATTTTGGTGGGAACACTTGGTTTTATATACGCCAAAGACATTCTGGCCCTTATGGGGGCTGAACCCGATTTAATTGCCGAAGGGTATGGTTATACGCGCCTTTTATTAGGAGGCAATGTTACGATTCTTTTGCTATTCTTGATCAACGCAATCTTTAGAGGGGCGGGCGATGCCTCGATAGCCATGTGGGCCTTGGTACTTTCCAATGGGCTCAATATCATCCTTGATCCGATTTTTATCTTCGGCTGGGGTCCCATTCCGGAGTATGGGGTCACAGGGGCGGCCATTGCTACGAACATTGGTCGCGGAACTGCCGTTTTATTCCAGTTGGCAGTTTTGTTTTTTGGATGGAGCAGAATTAAAATAGGATTTGCCGATATGGTATTGAATCTGAAGGTAATGTTGAATCTATTGAAGGTTTCCTCGGGCGGTATTGCACAGTTCCTAATAGGTACTTCTAGTTGGGTGTTCCTAATGCGAATTATGTCAGAGTTCGGCAGTGAGGTCCTCGCTGGCTATACCATCGCAATTCGGGTGATGCTGTTTACTCTTATGCCGTCTTGGGGAATGAGCAATGCGGCCGCAACTTTGGTGGGACAAAATTTGGGGGCCGCGCAACCGGAACGTGCAGAGACATCGGTTTGGAAAACCGGTAAGTACAATGCCATTTTTATGGGTGTTGTCTCCCTCGTTTATCTCTTTTTTTCCTATGATATTGTTGGCTGGTTCAATGATGACCCGGTGGTAGTGGCCAATGGCGGACTTTGTCTACAGATCATTGCGGCGGGTTATATTTTCTACGCCTACGGTATGGTAGTGACACAAGCGTTCAATGGAGCAGGGGATACAGGGACGCCTACCAAGATCAATTTGCTGGCTTTCTGGTTGTTTCAGCTTCCATTGGCATATGTGGTTGCAATTACCTTTGAAGCAGGACCGGTCGGTGTTTTTGCGGCGATTACCTTGGCAGAGGTTTTACTGGCGGTCATTTCAATGGTATGGTTTAAGAAAGGGAATTGGAAAAGGGTACAAGTATAAGCGAATTTCGTAACTTTATTGTTCTCAAAAATCACGAATATGAACCAAACAAATAAAGGGTTAAATACGATTTGCACCCATGTAGGCGAAGTAGTTGATGAACAGTTCAAAGGAGCTATTTCTCCACTCTATATGAGTACTTCCTATGCTTTTGAAGATGTAGATATGAAGCGTTATCCCCGCTATTTCAATACCCCGAACCAGGAAGCATTGTGTTTGAAGATCGCGGCCCTTGAGCATGCGGAGGCCGCTTTGATTTTTGGAAGCGGTATGGCTGCGATAAGTACTGCGATGATGGCTTTTTTAAGGGCCGGTGATCACATTGTGCTGCAGCGAACCTTGTACGGAGGTACCTATAATTTGGTAACGGAGGAATTTGAGAAATTTGGAATTTCATATTCCTTTACCGACGGACTACGTCCCGAAGATTTTGAGGCGAAAATACAGGAGAATACAAAGGTGATTTATATCGAAACTCCCTCAAATCCTTTATTGACCATTACCGATTTGAAAGGAGTGGCCGCCTTGGCCCAAAAACATGGGATTGTTTCTATGATCGACAATACGTTTGCGAGTCCGGTTAACCAGAACCCAATCGATTTTGGCATCGATATAGTCATCCATAGCGCCACAAAATATATGGGCGGGCATTCGGATATTTGTGCAGGTGCAGTTGCTTCTACCAAAGAAAATATGGAGCGTATATTTCAACTTGCCAAGAATTTTGGAGGCAGTTTGAGCGATTATACCGTATGGCTTTTGGAACGCAGTATCAAGACAATGGGGATTCGCGTAAGAGCCCAGAATGCCAATGCCCTGCAAATGGCCGAATACCTTTATAAACATGAAGACATTCAAAATGTATATTACCCCGGACTTGCAAGCCATCCTGATCATGAATTGGCGAAGGAGCAAATGAAAGGCTTTGGCGGTATGTTATCTTTTGAGTTGAAAGAAGGTTTTGATGCTTCAAAATTTCAGAAGTCGTTACAGCTGATCAAATCTTCAATGAGCCTTGCCGGGGTCGAAAGTACCGTTTTATCGCCCACGCAAACTTCGCACTCCTTATTGGGAGCTGAAGAGCGGGAACGGCAGGGAATTAAAGATGGATTGATTCGTTTTTCCGTAGGTATAGAAGAAGTAGAGGATTTAATAGATGATATTGAACAGGCCTTGGAAAAAGTAAGGTCTACCATGGTTGCAACGACACATTGATCACATCCTATAAATATATTGAATGAAATTAGACATACTGGCTTTTGGGGCCCACCCAGACGATGTTGAACTTGGTGCAGGTGCAACCATTGCAAAAGAAATTGCCAAAGGAAAAAAAGTAGGTATTGTAGATCTTACGCGAGGAGAACTAGGTACAAGGGGATCCGCTGAGATACGCGATAGGGAAGCTGCCGCTGCCGCTAAGATATTGGGAGCTACCGTGCGGGAAAATCTAGCGTTTGCAGATGGTTTTTTCACAAACGATCGTCAACATCAAATGGCTATTATCAACTTGGTTCGAAAATACAAACCAGCGATTGTACTTTGCAATGCGATCGATGACCGCCATATTGATCATGGCAAGGGTAGTAATTTGGTGAGTGATGCCTGTTTCTTGAGCGGCCTCGTGAAAATTGAAACAAAAAGCAAGGACGGAACGCTCCAAGATGCTTGGCGCCCAAGAGTAGTTTACCATTACATTCAATGGAAAAATCTTGCACCTGATTTTGTGGTAGACGTTTCGGGCTATATTGAGGAAAAGACTAAAGCAATTTTGGCGTATGGATCTCAGTTTTATGATCCAAATAGCGATGAGCCGGAGACTCCGATTAGTAGTAAAAATTTTATAGATAGTGTAAATTATAGGGCACGCGATTTAGGACGAATGGTAGGTGTTGAATATGCGGAAGGATTTAACGTAGAACGTTTTGTTGCAGTCGATAGCTTGGACAGTCTGCTCTAGCCAGTCCTCTTATATTGTTTCTTTGCCTTCGGTACTGTGAAGTAAAAACAGCTGCCCCTTTGTGGTAAACTATCTACCCAAATCGTACCGTTGTTCTTTTCAACCATCTCTTTACAGAGCGATAGTCCGAGGCCCGTTCCTTTTTCGTTGTCGGTCCCGTAAGTAGTGATGTTGCTGTTTTCCTCGAAGACTTTGTCAATGGTTTCTTGATCCATGCCGATACCGGTATCTCGTACGGATATTTCCCAATAATCCGTTTTTTCCAGTGCTCCAACCGTTACCATCCCGTTTTTAGGGGTGAATTTGATGGCATTGCTAATGAGGTTCCTTATAACAATATCTATTTGATCCCCGTCTGTCCATGCCATTGTATTTTCAGGGAGCTGGCTAGCCAATTTAATGGATTTATTGGTGGCAGTTTCCGAAAGTAAATGTATGTTTTCTGAGACAATGGTGTCTATAGAAATAATGGAGGGTTTGGTGATGAGTCCGTTCATTTGAGCCTGTCCCCAACTTAATAAGTTATTTAAAGTGAAGGAGATGTGATCAATATCATGACCTAGTTTCGGAATAAAGCCCATAAACTCATCATTTTTGATTTCGCCGTCTCTCAAAAGGTTCAACAAGCCTTGAAAGGCCCCAATTGGTCCGCGAAGATCATGTGCTACTATTGAAAATAGTTTGTTCTTGGTCTCATTTATTTTTTTGAGTTCTACTTCATTTTTTTCAAGATGGGTCGTTTTAACTTTTAGCTCTTCGTTGAGGGTTTTGAGTACTTTTTCACTTCGGTGCACCAGAAAAGTAACAATGATAAAAATGAGCAGAATGGCCAAAGCCAAATTCACATAGTTTCTTTGGGTTGCCAATTCTTTTTCATTCTCGAGAATCAGTTCTGTTTTTTGATGCTCGTATTCCGACTTGGTTTTTAGTAGGGCCAGGCTTTTTTGATTTTCCACCTGGGAAATAGTATCCGATAATTGTTGAAACAATTCGTGATATTCGAGCGCGGTAGCATAGTCCTTATTGTTCTTGCTTATTTTATACAAGGTCTTGGCACACTTCTGTCGTCCTTCGGTAAAATTGATCCTGGTCGATATTTCAAACGCCCGAATCGCATATTGTTGAGAAATACTATCTTTTTTTAGCCCTAGGTAGGTTTCTGCAATGCCGTTGAGCAAATCAATTTCTCCTCGATCATCCTCCAAGGTCTTGTGCAATAATTCCCCTTGATTGTACCAGAAAAGTGCCCAATCAAATTTCTTTTGTTTAAGGTAAATTTTCCCTTTTACCTCATATGCATAAGCTAACCAGTCTGTAAGTGCTTCTTTTTCAAATATGGCGATACTGCTATTTGCATTGAACATTGCGTATTCTAGTTTACCCATGTCTGCATAGATAGAACCCATATTGGCAAATGTTTGCGCTGAACTTATAGGGTCTTTCAGCTGTTCATTGATCTTCTTTACTTGCTTGTAAAAAAAGAGGGCTTGTTCATAATCTTTTTGAGAGGCGTAGAGATTGGCAATGTTTTCGGTAATGATAGACCGCATCGTATTATCCTCATGTTCTTCGGCTAATTCTAGGGCTTCTAAGTAAACATTTAAAGCATTTGCATAATCGCCCTGGTAGGTGTATTCGCCTGCTAAATTGTTCTGAGTGCTAATGTTTAGCGAATGATTTTCTAGACTTTTGGCAATTGTATGCGCCGATTGATAGTGTGCGATTGCTTCTTTGGACGCTCCCTTGTCAGAGTGGTAATCCCCTAAACTTAATAGTGCTTTGCATTCCCCTAATGGATAATTGGCATCTTTACTATGCGTCAATGCCTTATTGGCAATCAATAGAAGACTGTCGGTATTGTAGAAGCGTTTCGATACGGCTAGCCTATTTAACAAGTCGATATAAAGGGTGTCTGTTGTAGAAAAACCGGTCTCTTGTTCAGTAATCCTGATTTTTTGGAGCAGCGTTGTTTTATCATTCTCCTGCGCGTTGCTTTTAAAACAACTTAAGTGAAGGAAAACTACCAATAGGAAACCTGCTCCTTTGGAATGGAATTTAAATACAAAGCGATTTTTGACCTGGGACATGGTGCTATCAATAACTAGATGCTAAAATACCCTGAGACATGCTTTTTTTCTAAATTATGTTGTGTATGCCCGTTTTTTGTGTGTTTGAACCTCATAATCGTGTAGTTTATCGAGGATTTATGGAATTTGGGTCACTTTTGTTCCCTCTAAGCCTTCTGCCAAAATCAATTTTTGAAGCTAGATTATCCGAAAAATAAGCAGTTATTTATTTTGAAAGATCAGTCAAAAAAAATTACCTTTGCAATCGCTTACAAATGGTGGTTGTAGCTCAGCTGGTTAGAGCGCTGGTTTGTGGTACCAGAGGTCGCCGGTTCGAAACCGGTCTTCCACCCAGAAGTACGAACCCTGATCGTTTTGGTCAGGGTTTTTTTGTGGGGGTAACTGAAAAAAAAAGCCATCAAACTTTAAGAATGATGGCCTTTTATTACATAGTTTTTTTACTCAGCTACTTTGTCTACGATCAATCTAGCCTCTCGATTTGCAACTTCCCAAGCGGTATGGAAAACGAGCCGACTTCTGTTTTCTAATAAGTCGTAGTTGATTTTATCAGGAGTATCCCCAGGGCGGTGGTAGTCGTCATGGGTACCGTTAAAATAGAATATAATCGGGATATTGTTTTTAGCGAAGTTGTAGTGATCGCTGCGGTAATAAAAACGGTTCGGGTCGTTTTCATCATTATATTTATAATCCAACTCAATATTCATGTATTTTTCATTGACCGCTTCTGAAAGCTCATGCAATTCGGTACTTAGTTTATCAGATCCAATAAGATAAATATAGTTTCGATCTCCTTCCCTTTTGGGGTCAATACGTCCTATCATATCAATATTCAGGTTGGCTACGGTTTGTGCCAGTGGAAACAACGGTTCTTGATCGGTATAATATTGTGAACCTAACAACCCTTTTTCTTCACCGGTTACATGTAAAAAAACAATGGATCTTTCTGGACCATGACCCGCATCGGCGGCTTTTTTAAACGCTTCTGCTATTTCTAAAAGACCAACAGTTCCAGAACCGTCATCATCCGCACCATTATTTATTTGACCATCGGCAGCTATCCCTATATGATCTAGGTGGGAGGAGATGATCACGTATTCATCCGGTTTTTTACTGCCTTTTAAAACAGCTGCAACATTTTCTGAGTCTACCTGTTCGTTGGCCGCTTTTAAATCCACTTTTACAGATTTAGAAAGTACCGCAGGTGTGCTATTGTCAGCAATATCTTCCAAAATGCCTTGCGCCATTCCATCGGTGAGATAAATTTGGAAAAAACCGTCCGCCTCCTCGTCTTTGATAGACATTTGTCCGCTATCGTTCAGTTTCATATACTCAAAATACCGCTTAAATCGAGGATAGTTTTGCGTATCTAAATAGAGTATTCCTTTAGCACCTTTAGTTTTGGCAAGTGTATTTCTTTTTTCAATAGCTTCCGACATATTACTCCATGAAGATGTCTCCGTTGTTCCGGACAATACATAAGTGCCATCTTCCTTTTTAGGCTCTCCGGCCTTAACAAGAATCAATTTACCTGCAACATCCACATTTTTATAGTCGGAATAATTTCCCTCCTCTATTCCGTATCCCACGTATACAATCTCATCGTAGGAACCTTGGTTCGAGGAAAAGGTTAAAAATTCTTCTCCCAATTCAAACGCTTTCTCATTAATTGTTATCGAACCAACAGGCAATTTCATGACCTCCAAAGGAACCTTCTGCAAATAGTCATCTCCTCCTTTGGCGGCAGGTATTCCCAGTTTTTGATAATAAGCCTTTAGATATTCGACCGCCTTTTTTTGCCCAGGTTGTCCTGTCTCCCTACCTTCAAATTCATCTGAAGCATAGGTGTAAAGGTGTTTTTTTAAATCAGCTTCGGTAATCGATTCAACATAAGTTTCTGAACCCACCTTTTCAATGGCTTCTTCAACCGTTTTTTGGGAAGAATTACAACCAAGGGCCAAGCCGATGATGAGCAGTGCAACTTTTTTCATTATTCGTGTTTTATGGTGTTCAAAATTTTCCAAAAATAGTAAAAATAGTGCTAAGGAACCGTAGGACGCCGAAATTGCGGTGAAAATACCAGTACGACTTAGTTGGGGAGTAAATAGTTTGAGTGGGCTTTCATTTGACGTCGGTAGACAGAAGGTGTCGTACCTTTTACCTTTTTAAATCTGCGGTTAAAATTTGAAATGGAACTAAAGCCCGACTTTTCGGAGATTTCTACGATGGATAGCTTAGTATTTGCAGTCAACAATTGACAGGCATTGGCGATTCGTAACTCGATCAAGAATTCAAAAAAAGTCTTGTTGGTGTGCTGTTTAAAAAATCGACAGAACGCGGGAGGAGTCATATGTGCAATATCGGAAATCAATTTCAAGTTGACTTCTTTTTCAAAATTGCTGACGGCATAGTCAAAAACGGACTGTAAGCGTTGCCCTTCTGTGAATGAGAGGGTTTTGGCGGAGACAAAGCCTGCCAATGCACTTTTTTTTGCCTTAGTAAGTGTATGAAGCAGTTTCAGAAAAAGTAATAACCGATCAACCTTAGATGCCTTCGGCAGTTCGTGCATCAAGGAGTGAATCGTCTCGAAATCAGACTGAAGTTTTAATCCGTTTTCGGCAAAACCAATTAAACCACTCACTTCGCTCATTTCGGGAATATCGAAAAAGCCGTTGCCAAAACTATCTCTGGTGAAGAATGCAGAAATCATATAGGAAGGTTCCGCCCGGACTATACTTTTAAAGAGATGAGGCATACTGCCCCCGATCATAAAAACATCCCCAGAATTATAATCGTGTAAACTATCGGAAAGAACAAGGGTACCTTGGCCTGAAACAATATAGCTTAGCTGTATTTCTTCGTGTTGATGTAGTAGTTCGTAAAAAGACCGCCCTTTATCTATTTGAACAATCAGGTTGTAATCTATGGTTTTTGGTATCCTAAAAGGTTGCACCTTCATGAAGCTAAAAATAATCTAATTTTAACAAAAAAAGGACCTAAAAGTATTTTTGTGGTTAAAATAGTCTCATTTCTAGGTAAGATGAGCGTAGCATTTTAGGTTTAAAGACGGTTATTTTTGTTGTAAATTTGAAAAGATACCCGATATGAAAGTACAATGGAAAGGCGTAATGCCAGCGGTCACCACCAAATTCAAGGATGATGATAGCTTAGACTTGGCAATGTTCGCCACGAACATAAAGGCACAACTTCAGGCTGGTGTGCATGGCATTATTTTGGGAGGTTCCCTGGGAGAGGCCAGCACACTTGAAAAGCATGAGAAATTGGTGCTTATCAAAGAGGCTGTAGGTTTAGCCGAAGGAACGGTCCCTGTAGCGATGACCATTGCCGAACAAGCGACTAAATCGGCGATTGAAGCAGCGCAATCGGCGGAAAAAGCGGGCGCAAATGCTTTAATGGTATTGCCTCCAATGCGGTATAAATCAACAGATCACGAAACGGTGGTCTATTTCAAGGAAATTGCTAAAAATAGTAATTTGCCCATAATGATCTACAACAATCCAGTGGATTATAAAATAGAGGTTACAGTGCGCATGTTCGAAGAATTGATGACAATAAAATCAATTCAAGCGGTAAAGGAATCTACAAGAGATATCACAAATATTGGCCGCCTTCGAAATCGATTTGGAGATGATTTGGCTATTTTATGCGGTGTTGATACCCTTGCCATGGAAAGCCTTCTTATTGGCGCCGACGGCTGGGTTGCTGGCTTGGTATGCGCTTTTCCGGCTGAAACAGTGGCGATTTATGAACTGTCAAAAGCTGGGAGAATAGAAGAAGCACTTGAGATCTATCGTTGGTTTTTACCACTTTTGGAATTGGATATAAGTCCGCAACTGGTTCAAAATATTAAACTGGCCGAAGTAGCTACGGGGATTGGCACTGAGCAGGTAAGGGCCCCCAGGCTTTCATTACAGGGTGCGGAACGCAAACGAGTACAACAGATTATTGAAACTGGTCTGCGAACTAGACCTACACTCCCGGCATATAAAAATCTCAACCTAGTATAATTTAATCGGAAAACCGAATTAACGCGTAAATCAATGATGACAGGAAAAAATCATATTGGATTCGATTTGTCTGCAGAAGGCATAACAACCTATAAAACATTCAATCCATTACTGAACATAGAAAATGAACCTATATATACCGAAGCATCGAACAATGAGGTAGATAGGGCAGTGGCATTGGCCACAACGGCATTTAAAGAGTTTAGAACGATAGAAGCTTCGAAGAAGGCAGCTTTCTTAGATGCAATCGCGGACGAAATTTTAGCGTTAGATGATGTCTTGGTGCAGGTTTATTGTTCAGAAACCGGTCTTCCCGAAGGAAGGGCAAAAGGTGAACGCGGGAGAACCATAGGGCAGCTTCGTGCCTTTGCAGAGTTGGTAAGGGAAGGTTCTTGGGTAGAAGCGGCCATTGATACAGCACAACCGGAACGAACGCCTGCCCCCAAGGTAGATATACGAAAAATGAGTATTCCTCTGGGGCCTATTGTAGTTTTTGGTGCCAGTAACTTTCCGTTGGCCTATTCTACGGCTGGTGGTGATACTGCGGCCGCTCTTGCCGCGGGATGCCCGGTAATCGTTAAAAGCCACCCCATGCACGCTGGGACGGGAGAACTTGTGGCGTCCGCAATTGTGAATGCTGCCTTGAAAACGGGTATGCCGAATGGCGTTTTTTCGAATTTAAATAGCAGTGGTATTGAAGTAGGGGTACAATTAGTAAAACACCCAGGTGTTAAGGGTGTAGGCTTTACTGGAAGTATTCGTGGAGGACGTGCCTTGTTCGATTTGGCATCTCAAAGAGAAGAACCCATCCCCGTTTTCGCCGAAATGGGAAGTGTGAACCCCGTGGTGGCGCTACCATCTGCCCTTCGTGATAAAGGAAATGAATGGGCAAAGCAATATGCCGGTTCTATCACCTTGGGAGCTGGTCAGTTTTGCACCAATCCGGGCTTGATTTTTGGAATTAAGAGTACAACACTCGATAATTTTATAAAGACTTTGGGCGAAGAGATTGAACAAATAGCGCCTTTATGTATGTTGCACCCTACAATCCACAACAATTATGAAAAAGGCAAGTCAATACTGTCTTCGCAGGGAGGCGTCACCATTGCAGCGTCTTATGAGGGCACCGTATCTGCCAATTACGGCTCGCAAAAAGTGATTACGGTCAACGGAGTCAATTTTTTAAAAAACCCCACCCTGCATAAAGAAGTGTTCGGACCATTTTCTGTAGTAGTGCGTTGTGCCGACATGGAAGAACTCAACACTATTATTAGTAAGTTGGAAGGTCAACTTACCGGTACCATCCTTGGAGATAATACAGAATTGGAATCGAGTCATACGCTAATCGAAACACTCCAGGGGAGGGTGGGTCGTATTATTTTTAATGGGGTTCCCACTGGCGTGGAGGTATGCCCATCGATGCAACATGGCGGTCCGTATCCCGCATCTACCGATAGCCGATTCGGAGCAGTAGGAATACATTCTATAAAGCGCTGGGTGAGGCCCTTGAGTTATCAAAACTGGCCAGATCATTCTTTGCCAAAAGAACTAAAAAATAGTAACCCATTGAAAATTAGTAGATTGGTTAATGGTAAATCAACAAAAGATGCAATTCAATAAACTTGCAAATAGCTGTAACCTTCCCTTAATAGCCGCTTTTCTTTTCGTCCTTTTAGGATGTGCCGGTATTTCTGATGACCCGACCGAGGGCTTGGAAGAAATCATTGCAAATTATGAAAGTCATGAGGGGTATGATGCCACAGAATTCCCGCTTGGGCTTTTCACGAAAGAGTATTATCGCAAAGAGGCTGCCTTTGCGAAGGAGCAGTTAGACGCCTTGGCAAATGTGCATTCAGAGTCCTTAAAAGAAACCGATCAGATTTCCTTTGAACTACTTCGATTTGTACTCCAAGATAAAATTGATTTCTATGAGTATGAAAGATACCTGAACCCCTTATTGTCCGATACTGGTTTTCACAGTAACCTTGCTTACCATGTGCGCCCTTTGACCAATTACGAGCAAGTGAAGGAATACCTAGCGAAGTTGAAGGCCATTCCCGTTTTTGTAGACCAACACCTGGTAAACCTGCGAGAAGGGCTAAAAAAAGGTGTTTCACAACCTAAGGTAATGTTTAAAGGATATGAAAGCACCTATGAAGATCACATTGTGGCTAATTATGAGGATAGTTATTATTATTCCCCCTTTTTAAAACTGCCAAGTACACTTTCCCAAAACGTAAAAGACTCGGTACGAATAGCGGCCAAAGCGGTAATTGAAGAGAAAGTAACACCACAGTTTTATCGAATTAAGACTTTTTTTGAGGAAGAGTACCTACCAAATACCCGAGTTTCGATAGGTGTTTCGGAGATACCAAATGGTGCGACCTATTACCAGAATAGAATTAATTTTTACACAACCAGTTCTGACTATACCGCAGAAGACATTCACCAAATCGGATTGAAAGAGGTAGCCCGTATTAAGGCCAAAATGGAGACGATTATTGAAGAATTGAACTTTGAAGGCAGCTTTGCCGAGTTTTTGACCTTTCTAAGAACAGATGAACAGTTTTACGCCAAAACCCCCGAGCAATTGCTAATGATTGCAAGGGATATGGCGAAGCGGGCCGATGAACAATTGCCACGATTTTTTAAGACCCTACCGCGCAAGCCATACGGTGTGGCACCGGTTCCTGACGCAATTGCTCCCAAATACACTGGTGGTAGATACGTGGGTACGGAGAAAAATAGCACGGATCCCGGCTACTATTGGGTAAATACATATGACCTGCCCAGTAGAACCTTGTATACCTTACCCTCTCTGACCGTACATGAGGCCGTTCCTGGGCATCATCTGCAGGGAGCACTCAATGCTGAACTGGGAGACAGTATTCCCCAATTTAGAAAAGACCTTTATTTATCGGCCTATGGCGAAGGCTGGGGGTTGTATACCGAGTTTTTAGCAGAGGAAATGGGAATGTATACAACACCCTATGAGCATTTTGGAAAACTAACCTATGAAATGTGGCGCGCTTGTCGCCTGGTTGTGGATACCGGGATACACGCCAAAGGATGGTCACGCGAACAAGTGGTTGATTTCATGGCCTCCAATACCGCTTTATCACTGCATGAAGTGAATACAGAAACAGACCGTTATATTTCTTGGCCGGGACAGGCGCTTTCATATAAAATCGGGGAGCTGAAAATTCGGGAGTTGCGGGTAAAAGCCGAGGAAGCGCTGGGAACGGATTTTGATATTCGTGATTTCCATGAAATTATCTTGGAACAAGGCACGGTTACGCTGTCTATTTTAGAAAATAGAATTGAAAAGTTTATTCAAAAAACACACAATGGCTCGTAATACGTTCGAATGCATCGATGCACATACTTGCGGTAATCCCGTTCGTGTAGTGAAAAAGGGAGGACCTCAATTAGAAGGAGATAGCATGAGCGCCAAAAGACAACATTTTTTAAGAGAGTTCGATTGGATCCGAAAAGGGCTCATGTTCGAACCTCGCGGACATGATATGATGAGCGGTAGCATCTTTTACCCGCCGGCAAATCCCGAAAATGATTTTGGAATTTTATTTATTGAGACCAGTGGCTGTCTGCCGATGTGTGGTCATGGAACAATCGGTGCTATTACCATCGGTATTGAAGAAGGCTTGTTAGTACCCAAGACCCCCGGTGAAATTCGTATGGAGACTCCAGCCGGTCTTGTTCAAATCACGTACCAGAAAAGTGGAAAGAAGGTAGATTGGGTAAAGCTGACCAATGTGAAGTCCTATCTTGCCGCAACTGAATTAAGTATCTTCTGTACAGGGCTCGGGGAATTGGTTTTTGATGTCTCTTACGGAGGTAATTTTTATGCAATAATAGATCCGCAAGCAAATTTTTCAGGGATACAAGACTTTTCCGCTAGTAAACTCATTCAGTTTAGTCAAGAAATACGAACCAAAATAAATGAAAAGTATGAAGATGTTTTTGTGCACCCTGACGATAGTACTATTCGAGATGTAAGCCATATTTTATGGACCGGAGTCCCTATTGCCAATGAGGCCACTGCACGAAACGCCGTTTTTTATGGGGATAAGGCCATAGATCGTTCTCCTTGTGGCACGGGAACCTCGGCTAGAATGGCGCAATGGCATGCCAAAGGAAAACTAGCCGTTGGCGAGCCTTTTGTGCATGAGAGTTTTATCGGTTCACAATTTATTGGCAAGATAGAAGCGGTAAGTACCATCGCAGGGAAGTCGGCCATTGTTCCAAGCATACAAGGATGGGCCAAGGTGTATGGCCATAATACGATTGTAATCGACGACGACGACCCGTATGCCCATGGATTTCAGGTAATTTAATTAATTTAAAGTACGATTGGTTTTGAGTAAGGTTGTAATTATAGGAGGGGGAATTGTAGGTTTAAGTAGTGCCTATTATTTGCAGAAAGAGGGCCATGACGTAACGGTCATCGACAAATCTGATATTACGTCCGGCGCATCATTCGTAAATGCCGGGTACATCACACCGAGCCATATTATTCCATTGGCCTCCCCGGGAATGATTGCTACAGGTATAAAAATGATGTTCAATTCGGCCAGTCCGTTTTATATGAAACCCCGCTGGGATACCGAATTTTTCAAATGGTCTTGGTACTTTCATAAGTCGTCGACCAAGGCGAAGGTAGAAAAGGCCATTCCCGTGATTAAAGAAATCAATATTATAAGTCGGGAACTTTTTGAAGATATCAAGGCTTCAGGTGATTTGGGGGATTTTCAATTAGAGCGAAAAGGCCTTTTGATGCTCTATAAGACTGCTGCTTCCTATGCACATGAGATGGAAGTTGCTAGAAAAGCCAGTTTTTTAGGGTTGGAAGTATCCGAATTAGACCAACAAGCGTTGGCCAAAATAGAGCCTAACATTAACATTGATGCCAAGGGAGCCATTCACTATGAGTGTGATGGGCATACCACTCCAACTGAGATTATGCCTAAATTACTACAGTACCTTAAGCAGGTTGGGGTACACATTAAAACGAACGAAGAGGTTTTAGATCTTTCATTCAAGAATCAAAGAATAGATCAAATACAAACTTCAAAAGCTTCGTATACAGCGGACGAGGTGGTGTTGGCAGCAGGTTCATGGAGCGGTGTTTTAGCAAAAAAAATGAACCTAAAACTGCCGTTGCAGGCAGGGAAAGGGTATCGTATCAATGTAGAAAGACCCACAGGTATTGGTATGCCTGCGATTTTAATGGAAGCCAAAATGGCCGTAACCCCTATGCAAGGTTTTACCCGTTTTGCAGGTACCATGGAGTTTTCTGGTATCAATGATACCATTCGAAAAGAACGGGTTTTAGCCATCGCCAAAGGCGCAAAAACCTTTTACCCTGACTTGGAAATAACCCCAGCTGAGATAGGCGGTGCCCAAACTGGAATGCGACCCGTTTCCCCCGATGGCCTGCCGTATATTGGCAAGGCCAAGAACTTTCAAAATTTGACCTTGGCCACCGGGCACGCAATGATGGGGTGGAGCCTGGGTCCTGCTACGGGTAAACTTGTTTCCGAGCTTATTGGAGGTCAGAAGACCTCGATGGATGTTACTCCTTTTACGCCACATCGTTCTTTTTAAATGTTCTAATATTTTAACAGAAAAATAGGTTTTTTGAGGGCACTTGACCGACCTGAAAAAGCGCTGTTTTTCGTACCTTTAGATGGTAAAATTGCTTGCCATGGATGTTGAAATTCTTGCCCGTATCCAATTCGCTTTTACCATCGCATTTCATTATATATATCCTCCTTTAAGTATTGGTCTAGGACTGGTCATGGTGGTTTTCGAAAGCCTTTATATTCGTACTAAAAATGAGGAGTACCATGTGCTTGCCAAGTTCTGGACAAAGATTTTCGCCCTTACCTTTGGAATAGGGGTGGTGACCGGTATTGTGATGGAGTTCGAATTCGGCACCAACTGGGCGGTTTATTCCCGTTATGTCGGTGATATTTTTGGAAGCGCCCTTGCAGCGGAAGGAATTTTTGCCTTCGCACTCGAAAGTGGCTTTTTAGGCGTGCTCCTGTTCGGTTGGAACCGGGTGAAACCATGGGTACATCTCGTATCAACGATCGGCGTGTTTTTAGGTTCTATGTTTTCTGCCATTTGGATCGTGGTGGCAAATAGTTGGCAGCAAACACCGGCGGGGTACCATATCGTTGGAGAAGGATTTAATGCCCGGGCCGAAATAACCGATTTTTGGGCCATGGTTTTTAACCCTTCCAGTGTCGATAGAATACTGCATGTATGGCTAGGGGCATTTTTGGCGGGAGCCTTCTTGATATTGAGTGTGCATGCCTACTATATCCTAAAAGGACGTTTTGTAGCGATTTCTAAAAAAGCTTTTAAATTAACATTAGTGGTCGCCACCATTTTTTCCCTTGGGCAATTGGTAACCGGGCATAGTTCTGCGGATGGAGTAGCTAAAAACCAACCGGCAAAATTGGCAGCCATGGAAGGACATTTTGATGC
Source organism: uncultured Flavobacteriaceae bacterium (assembly GCA_938020445.1). Classification (GTDB taxonomy): domain Bacteria; phylum Bacteroidota; class Bacteroidia; order Flavobacteriales; family Flavobacteriaceae; genus Pelagihabitans. The sequence goes on from CALIIC010000027.1 coordinate 53,901, forward strand.
GTCTGGCCCGGCCGATATGTATCTTTTAGGGTGGGTAGATAAGCAGAACCAAGAAGTAACCGGACTAAAAATCCCAGGCGGCCTTTCATTTTTGATCGACTACGATTTTGAGGCGCCAGTGACCGGTCTAAATGCGTTTCCGGAAGAAGACCGCCCGTCGCAGCTAAACGCGGTGTTTCAGTTTTACCATCTGATGATAACCATTGGGATGTTTTTGATAGCCCTTTCCCTATATGCATGTTTTCAATGGTGGCGGGGAAAATTATTTGACAAACGTTGGCTGTTGTGGACCTTTGTTGTAACGGCATTTTTACCACAAATAGCGAATCAAGTAGGTTGGTTTGCCGCGGAGATGGGAAGACAACCTTGGGTCGTATATGGGCTTTTACGTACCTCGGATGCTTTTTCGCAGGCGGTCTCTGCGAATCAGGTTTTGTTTTCCCTGATTCTTTTTATGGTGGTATACACCCTGTTATTCCTGTTGTTCGTGTACTTGCTCAATAAGAAAATAAAACACGGGCCTTATGATGATTCGGAAGAAAGTGATCGGCCGTTAACAAAAGAAATAACAGGGGTGCTAACGGGAAATTAAGAAGCTATGGAAACATTTTTAGGATTGGATTATCCCACATGGTGGTTTTTGGTAATCGGAGCGTTGTTCTCTGGTTATGCAATTTTAGATGGTTTTGATTTTGGAGCCGGAGCTTGGCATCTTTTTTTTGAGAAAGAGCATAGCAGGCGTGTGGCACTCAACGCCGTAGGCCCCGTTTGGGATGGTAACGAAGTATGGTTGGTGATTGGGGGAGGAGCTTTGTTTGCTGGTTTTCCAGTGCTATATGCTACGCTGTTTTCTTCAATGTATGTACCGTTTATGTTGTTTTTGGTGTGTATTATTTTCAGGGCCATCTCCATTGAATTTCGGGGGAAAGAAGAAATGCAATGGTGGCGTAGAACATGGGATATTGGTTATAGCGTATCTAGCATACTGCTGGCCTTTCTACTGGGTGTAATTTTGGGAAATGTATTGCAGGGTATTGCAATAGGCCCCCAATATCAGTACCAAGGTGCCGGTTTTTTCGAATTTTTAAACCCCTATGCGTTAATGACAGGAACTACCACCTTGGCTTTATTTATGGTACATGGTGCTATTTATTTGCTGCTAAAAACCGAAGGCCGTCTCTTTACAAAATTGACCCTACTCTTGAAAAAAAGCATTATTTTTTTCATGTTGAGTTTTGGCATTACCACTTTGTATACCTTGTTGTATATTCCCCATTTGTCAGACGCCTTCAAAAACAACTCCATCCTTTTTGCGGTTCCGCTCGCAACTTTTTTTAGTATTGCCAACGTTCCGCGTCTGGCCAAGAAAGGCAAGTATAGAGGGGCCTTTTTCTTTTCATGTGTTACCATTGCCCTATTGTTGACTTTGGTGGCCATCGAATTGTATCCCACCTTGTTGTTTTCCACGGTGGATCCAACATACAGCATTGATGTGTACAACGCAGCGGCTTCGACCAAGACCTTACGTATTATGATGTTGATGGTGGCCATTGGAGGGCCATTGGTGCTGGGGTATACCTATTTTGTATATAGGACTTTTAGAGGGAAAGTGATTTTAGATGAGACTAGTTATTGATCATTGGGTTGGTTTAAGTCTGACGGAGATTGAGCTGCTAACAGGAAGAGTCTGCAACAATTTTCCATTCCCCATCAATCCGCTTAAAAATTATCATGAAAGTGCCACTGGCATCGCCCACCTCGCGGGTTAGAAAGTATTGCCCCATAACCCAATAGGCGTCCACATTAATTTTCCCTATATTATCTATCTGAAAATTCAATTCCCCAGTATCTTTTGGTGTTGGGTATCCCTTTTTATATTTATTTAAAGTGGTTTGCCAGCCTCGATTTACTTTTCCTTGACTGTAATAGGTAAGCGAATCGGATTGCCAATAACCGTCCATAAAGCCCTCCAAATCATGATTTGACCACGCTTCTTGTTGCTGTTTCATAATGGTGCGTATGGCTTGCAAATCTTTTTCCCCTGAGGATTGACCATTCATGATAAAAGATAGGAGCAGGGCGAAGGTGAAAACAAGGTTTTTCATATGGATTCTGTTTTCTCTAAAGATAAAAAAGAAACCCCGAAATCAATTACTGTTGATTTCGGGGTTCGAATATAAATCGATATGATTTGTTAATCGCTTGATAGGATGCTTAAAATATACCAAAACAGTAACATCAAAGATGCAAATAAGCCCAAGGATGCGACCACATACTGGTCTTCTTGGTATTTGTGTATGATATTGGAAGTTTGATAAAGAATAGAACCGGAAGCCAACACCACCATACCGGCACTGAACCAAAGGCCCAGATTAAATCCAAAAAGGATACCTGCGGCAATTAATCCCAAGGCAATGGCGAAACCAACGGCAAGAATAGATTTTAAAAATGAAAAGTCTTTTTTGGTCATGAATACAACTGCCGTAAGTCCGGTAAATAATGACAGTGTTAGGATTGCCGCTTGGTTTAAGATATCAAAGCCCCCATCACCAGCCATTTGCATAGCAATAAAAATCAGCGGAATAAAAATAAATGCTTCTGCAACCACATATAATACAAGGCCTACATAATGCATTTGTGTATTGGTACTATTGCTTGCGAGTTTCTCCGCATAGTTGGTGACCAACATGAATCCGCCTAGCATGACCAACCAGAGGTAGCCTTGGGTCAATGACAAAGCAAAATTAACAAGTGGTTCTATTTGAAAGAATAAGGTTTCAACGAGCACAAAAAGCAGTACGGCACCTGCGAGATGTGTATATGTTTTCTTGTAAAAAGTAGCACGTGCCTCTTCTGTGAGCTGGCTTACCCTTGCGGTGGTTGGCATTTGATGATTTTCCATAAATTAGGTTTGTATAGGTTAGAGATAAAAAACGGTTGTTTTGTGAACTTGTTATTATTTTTTGTTGAAATACAATTTTACTGGTTATACGCCGCTAAAAGCGCCAAAACCTCCATCTACCGGCAATACGATTCCCGTGATGAAACTCGCCGCTTCACTAGCTAAAAAATGAATTGCACCATTCAACTCATCGGCATTTCCGAATCTTGCCATCGGGGTGTTCCGAATAATGGTTGTGCCACGTTCCGTATACGAACCATCTGCATTTGTTAGTAAATCTTTGTTTTGTTTCCCAATGAAAAAGCCTGGTGCGATCGCGTTTACCCGAATACCATCACCAAACTTTAGAGCCATTTCAACGGCCATCCACCGGGTAAAATTCTCCATGGCGGCTTTGGAGGCAGAGTAACCTGCAACACGGGTAATGGTCCGAGCAACTGCCATAGAGGAGTAGTTGATAATAACGCCTTTTTTTTGTTCCGCCATTAGTTCTCCAAATACCATTGAAGGGAGTACGGTGCCATTAAGGTTTAAATCCACTACTTTGGTGAAATCACGGATGGACATATCAAAAACGTTCTTGTCTGGCCCAATTGTGGCCCCAGGAAGATTACCGCCGGCAATATTCAATAGGATATCTACTCTTCCAAAATCAGCTTTGATTTCATCGCGAACGTTGATCAAAGAATCTTTCGAAAGAATATCCACTTCATAACAATTGACTGTTCCTCCTAGACGGAGGAGTTTCTCTTGAAGTGGTTTGATGGTTTCAATACTTCTAGAAAGTAATACGAGATGAACACCTGAGTTGGCTAGGCTCTCCGCGATACTACTGGCCAAGGTGCCGCTGGCTCCTGTTATGATAGCTACTTTTCCTTCAATTTCGAACATTTCCTTACACCTTTTTGTTTCGTAATCGAAGATAAAACAATATTGGCTCAAAAGATAGTTGCATTTTACCGGCCTGTTGCCCTTTTTTTAAAAAACCTATATATTAGGGTAGTATGCTTTAAAGAATAGACAATGCAACTATATAAAACAACGGAAGGCGCTGTTATACGAAAAGAGAACACCCTTTATTTTAAGAAAGTTACCGATTGGGATGGGTTTATAAATAGATCGGATTTATACGCAGCCCTTTTAAAAGATTTGAAGGATTTCTCGGTACTCGAAGAGAAAAAATTGATAGCTAGCACTTTAGCCCCTATCGGAAATCAAGAAATATGGGCATCGGGAGTTACCTATATGCGTAGCAAACAAGCCCGTATGGAAGAATCAAAAAAAGCGGGTGGAGGTAGTTTTTATGATAAAGTCTATGAGGCCGAGCGCCCAGAGCTCTTCTTTAAGGCCAACGCCCAAAGAACGGTAGGCGATGGTGGCACCGTGCGAATACGCAAAGATTCGAGTTGGGATGTACCCGAGCCCGAACTCACCCTTTTTATTTGTAGCGAAGGCACTATCGAGGGGTATACCATTGGCAATGATATGAGTTCTAGAAGTATTGAGGGCGAAAACCCCTTATACTTACCACAGGCGAAAACCTATGAAGGTTGCGCTGCCCTTGGTCCTTGTATCTACATCCCCGAAAAGCCGATTGGTGCGGATACAGAGATTTCCTTGGAGATTTTAAGAGGCGAAAAGTGTATTTTTTCAGGACGCATTTCCATCAGTCAAATGAAACGAAAACACAAAGAACTCTCCGCATTTCTATTCCGGGAATGTAAATTCCCCAATGGTTGTTTTCTAATGACGGGAACGGGAATTGTTCCTCCGGACGATTTTAGTCTTCGAATAGGGGATGAAATTCGGATTCGCATAGATCGGATAGGCATGCTTACTAATTTTGTTGGGTAAGTTTAAAAGCCGATTTAGGATATAGCCGACTCTTTGACTTTTGCAGCAGCTCTTGCTTTTTTAACTTCCATTTTTTTCAACATCCATTCAGGATAATCGGTAGGGTCTTCGGCTTCGTATATACGAAGCGCTTGATCTTCCTGTGGTTTTTTTAGGTCGTCTGGGTGACATCCTAGAATGGTTGCTGCAGTATCCACACCAGAATGGGAGGCCCCTGCGACACCATGAGAAAGAATGCTGGCCCCGCACAGGTATAGGTTTTCAATTTCACTTTTGGACCGAAACGCAAAAGGCCCGATATGTTTCAGGCTCTTTTCGGTGCCGTAAACGTTCCCATCTGTGGTATTGATATAATATTCGTTGGTGATCGGTGTTCCAAGTTCTTGGTGTACAATATGGTTCCGAATCCCGGGAACTGCTTTTTCCAATCCGTTCAACATTTTTACGGTAAGCTTTTCCTTGAAATCGAGGTACTCCTGGGAACGCTGGGTTTCCTCATCCTTGTACTTCTCAAAACCTTGGTAATCGATAAAGGTAATCGCTTCTATAGTATGGTGTTTGCCATCAAAACTAGCAGGGTCTTTTAGAGTCGTACAACTGACGAACATGCCCTCAAAAGCTATGCCTTCAGCAATATCGGCACTCAGTATTTCGTCATAAAAATCATCTGCATCACGATTGGGCATCATCCAGATATTCCCTGAGTCCAAGCCCGCTTTCCGAACATCCATGTCTACCGTTAAGAATAACATTAATGAGGTACAGGAGTATTTGGTTTTTTGTAATTTCTTTTGCAATTTTTTGCTTAAGTGTTCCCTTCCGATCAAATCGTTATAGGTAATTCCTACATCTGCATTAGAGATGATACGATCTGCCATTAGTTTTGAACCATTCTCAAGTTGTACTCCTACCGCTTTTTTTAGCGTTGTTCCCTCCAATAAGATTTTGGCGACAGCTGTACTAGTGCGTACTTCACCTCCATGATTTTTAATGGCATTTGTCATGGCTTTGATCAAAGCGCCACCACCACCCATAGGGTAGTACCCTCCTTGAAAGTAATGGTACATTAATGCACTATGAAGCACAAAGGCGGCCTTTCTTGGTTGAACGCCATGATCCCCACACTGTATATTCAAAATATTCTTTAACAAGGGGTCTTTGATGTGCCAGTTGATGACCCGTCGTACGTTGAACAGGCCGTACTTGCCAAAATGTCGCGTTCTATAGGGAAGCGTAAGTTTTTGCCAAAAGCCTTTGATATAAGGCAATGAATACAGCTCCTCACTTACTTTTCTGATTAGGTTTAGATACTTGTTTATTTGCTTTTTCTCCTTAGGGAACCGTTCTGAAAGTCTTGCTATTAACTGATCAAAATTGGCTGGAAAATCAAAATGTTCATCCCCGACTCGAACATGTTCGTAGGCATCGGGATTCATTCGAAAAAAAACCAATTCGTTCGCGATACCCAAACCTCTGTAAAGGTCATTGGTAGCCTCGCCCTCTCCTAGAAGTCCAACATAATGTACACCTGGTGTAAAACGATGCCCATTGAGGTAAAAGCTATGGCACCATCCGCCAGGAACATCGTGCTGCTCAAGCACCAGTACCTTTTGTCCTTCACGGGCCAAGCAAATGGCAGCGGCCAAACCACCAGCTCCGGAACCTATTATAATGGTATCGTAGTGTTCGTCGAAACTGTTTTTTGCCTTTTCTGACATACGGTAGCGGTCGAATAATTTATTTTTCGAAGATAGGAATAAATGAACCCTATTCCAACGTTTTGGCAATGGCTGCCTCTACCAAGGGCTCCATGACTTGATACCCTTCAACAGTGGGATGCACCTCATCTGCGGCATATTTTGGAGGTAGGCCATTGCGTTCGTCGGCCATGGCAGTAAAATAATCGAGATATACATGGCCTTTTTCAGAAGCGTAGCTTTTTAGCATTTTGTTCAAGGTTACGATTTTCTCGGCAGGTTCCAAACCGGGCTTCCAAGGGTAATCGTAGGCGGGTAGGGTAGAGGACACTATGACTTTAATACCGTTTGCATCTGCCAATTCGGCCATTGATTTGATGTTGTCGGCAATCATTTCCAAGGTTGACGGACCAGTATTACCTGCAATGTCATTGGTTCCGGCCAATATCACGACTACTTTCGGCTGCAGTGCCAACACATCTTGTCGAAACCGTAGGAGCATTTGAGGAGTGGTTTGGCCGCTAATCCCTCTGTTAACATACGGTTTGCCTTCCCAAAATGAGGGTCTGGAGTTCAACCATCCGATGGTGATGGAATTACCCATAAAAACAACGCGATTTTCTCCTTCTTTCGGAGCGCCCAGCGCAGCGTTCTGCTTTTGAAACTCCTTTAGATTTGCCCAGTCTTGTCCACAAGTGGTGCTAACGAAGCCTACGCTTAATAAAAGTGATAAAATGGCTGATTTTATTTTTTTCATTGGTATGATTTTTTATTTAAGTCCCTTCCTTTGATGCACAATATCGGCGGTCATAATGGTCGCTGGAACCTTGCCGAATTCCGCTCGTACAAAGTTTAAAATATCCCTGATTTCCTCATCTTTCAAATTTTGGTACCCCGGCATTTCTCCTTGATATTGTATTCCATTGACCGTAATCGGGGTGTTCAATCCGCCTAAGGTGACATCTACCAGTCGGGCAACATTGCCGGTCACCCATTCACTATCTACCAAGGGGGGAATTTGCCCTTCGCTTCCTTTGCCATTTGGTGCGTGGCAGGCTGCGCAATGCATCGCATAGGATTTGGCGCCTTTTGATAAGGATGCATCCGAGGTACGGATACCATATTGCTCAGACTTTTGAGGAATCGCGGTAGGTTCCTCCATTAGGTTCCTAGTGCTTTGTAAAGACGCAAGCTGGTTCTTTATCTGCATATCGGCTACTTGTATCTTAATTATGCGATCCCCTTTCGATTTTGGAAGACTGTCATAGAGCCACGGTTGGTATCCTTGATGTCCGTCCATATTACTGGTGGCCAAATACAATTCTCCTTCACTACCAACAGCCACATCGCGTAACCTTCCCAAAACATTTTGAAAAAAGAAGTGTTCCTTGGTTATTTTTTCACCTTCTTTGTCCAACTCAAGTACTCGTAATGATTGTGCCTTTAGGGTGGTCAGTAATAATGAATTGCGCCATTCGGGGATAGCAGGATGATCATAAAAACACATCCCCGCAGTGGCAATAGTGGGGGTCCATGCAAATAACGGTTCTTCGGTGTTGGTAGTTTCGCAAAACTTTTTCTCATTGTCCAGGTCGCAAAACCCATGAACATCTGGCCAGCCATAATTTTGCGCTTTTCGTATTAGATTTACCTCATCGTCATTATTCGGCCCATGTTCCGAGGAATAGATTCGATTATTGCCTTGGGTCAACCCTTGTGGGTTTCTATGACCAACGCTCCAAACAGGGTTGTTCGGGTAGGGATTGTCCGCAGGAACGCTGCCATCCAGATGAAGGCGTAGTATTTTTCCGTTCAGGGTTTGAGTATCTTGGGTTGATTTGGTATCACCGGCATCTCCGGTACCGATCCATAACTTCCCTTCATCAATAAGCATTCTGCTCCCATTGTGATAGGTACTACCGGGAATTGAATCAAAAACAATATGAGGTTCTTCCAAAATACTGTCCTTAAGAGTATACCGTACAATTTTGGAAACGACATGATCCATAAGGTCTTTTCCTTTTACAGAACTGGTATAGTGAACAAATAAATGGGGAGTTTGCTCAAAATCTGGGTGCAGCACCATACTTAAAAGTCCGGTGGATTTTCTGTAAAATACATCTGGAACGGTGGCCAATAGCTGTTGTTTTCCACTTTGCGTATGAATTCGTTGAATGGTTCCTTTCTGCTCTGTAAAATATAACCAATTATTGGGACCGGGAGCGAGACTCCAAGGGATATCGAGACCCGTTGTCAACTCTGTCATCAAAAGCAGGGTAGAATCTAATTGAAGCTGAGCAAAATAATTAGTGCCGTCCCAAGTGCTTTTAACTTCTTTTGTGCAGTTTTGGAACAAAACCGATATGCCTACTAATAAGATAAATAGACCGAACTGTTTTTTCATAACGCTTCCTTTTCTTGTGCTGTGAGTTGTAATTCGGTAAGGAGCTTTTGCTTGGTAGGCCTTTGTGAAAATAGATAGAGGATTAAAAATGCGGCAATGGCCAGATGCATTGCATTGCCTTTTAGATAATATGCTACCAATGCAATGAGTGCGGGCCCTTCTGCTAGTGCGTACTTAATGATGGAGGCGTTCTGATATTTTCCTAGTTTAGACGTTAGCGACGCTTCTCTTGTTATTTTTTCGATGTTTTTTTGATAGAGGGTTTTCCCAAGAAAGTAACCTGTTGCGGCAAAAATCGGTACGATATAGATAAAAAAATCTTCGCTGTCAATGCCAGCTACAAAACCACCTTGCTTCCAATAAGCAAAGGCCGCAAAGGCTATAAGCCCGGCTGACAACGAAAAATGAATTGAAGCAAGGGTCTTTAAGAATGTTTTTGGTTGCATAAAAGAAGTTCGATTAGTTGACCGGTACCGCATGTAATAATTCCATACCTGTTGAAGACCTTGGTTTAAAACCATACCAGTCTTTTTCATTGGAATTTTCTGGAATAGCGAGGTATTTCGAATAGTCTTTCTTTTTTAAGTAGGTCCCCAAAAAAGCCGTAACAAAGTGTTGATTGATATTATTTATCCTTCGTTGGTCCCATGAGGGTTCCGCATACCGGTAATATTCATCAATATGTAGGCCCGGTTTCAAAGAAGCGGCCGGGGGAGGATTCGGTGCTACGTTATGTCGTGCGTTCCTATAAGTAAGTAAATAGCGTTCCGCATTTACGGTGCCTTCATAAATTGCTTTAATTCCTTTTTCATATCCGGAGATATCATCTTGGCTTCCAGCTACTAAAAGAGTAGGGGTCTTAAGGCCTTTTAATCCCTCGGTATCCCAGACGCCGCGTTCCATCCCCCACGGCGCAAAAGCAACAACGGCCTTTATTCTTGGGTCTTTTTGAGCTTGGTATTCCGCAGTACTGGCCAAATGCACCGAAATAGCCTTGCTTCCCCCTGTCATTCCAACAAAGAAGCTGCCAAGACCATCACTATAACCGGCGCCTGCCACATTCAAAACGCCATAACCTCCCATTGAGTAACCAACAATTGCCGTATTATTGGAGTCGATCAAACTTGCGAGGGGATCTTTTGGGGTCGTTTTTTCGATATTCGCCATTTGATTCAGAACAAAACGGATGTCTTTGCTACGATTCAATAAGGTGCTTTGAAATGCGTTCGCATCTTTAAAAGTAGATTCTGTATGATCTATTGCAACTACGATGTACCCTTTGGAAGCTAAATTCTCTGTGAGATAGGTCATTAAATACCGGGAACCTACGTATCCATGGGAAACAATTACTAGCGGAAACGCTCCATCGGTAATGACCGGAGCCGCATCTCTTTTCGCTCGTCCTTTAAAAGTAAAAGGAATTAGTGGCCTAAGCGTATCACCAGCGGTACCCATGACTTCTTCATAATCAATAAGGGCCTCTTCATTCGCTTTTAGCTGTGCGGGGTACCAAATTTCAACGGTTATGGCCCGGTCGTACAAAGGATCTTTACCATCTTTGAAATTTAAGACATCGGGCTGGTCTTTGTGAACCAAGTTCATTGTGCGTACGCCTACCGAATAGTTTGCGCGAGGTGCCAATTCCGGCGCATCGGGCAGGGCATCACCATATACAAAGGAGCTCTCCTGTGCATGTGTGAAGGTGATATTAAAGGCAAATGCTAGTAGAAACGAAAAAAAAGTGATACGAGCCGTGGGTCGTTTGTTTTTCATGGATGGGTTTTAGGAAATCCTTTAAAAATACGGAAATAAATGGCTGAACGTTGTGCTTATTTTAAAAAATCATCTGGGCATTTTGTCATTTTTTCAAGGAGTTCAAAGTAACGCCCCATATGACTTCCGTCTACCACGGCATGATG
>CALIIC010000028.1 GCA_938020445.1 uncultured Flavobacteriaceae bacterium
GGAGCAATTGAAAGACTTGGAAATCCTTAATAAAAATCTGAACTTAATTGGATGCTATCAAAATCATGCCGGAAATCATGTTGGAGCACCTATTTGGGACCTAATGCCCATTTTAAAAGCCACAAACAACGAACATGTGGGCTGCCAATATGATATAAGACACGCTGTAGTAGAAGGCGGTACGAGCTGGGAACTGGGTTTACGCCTCATCCGCCCCTTTATCAAAACAATCGTTATCAAAGATTTCAAATGGGGCGTGTCGAATGGAAAATGGAAGCCCGTAAATACACCGCTGGGAGAAGGGTCGGTTGACTTCGACCGTTACTTTTCACTGCTCAAGAAATATCAAATCAATGTACCCATTTCACTCCACTTGGAATATGACCTAGGGGGCGCGGAACATGGGGACAAAAAAATAACAATCAACAAAAAAATCGTTTTTGAGCGCATGATAAAAGACCTTAGATTCCTTAGGGAAACATGGCAAAGAGCAAAATAAAGATAACACCATCAATATTTGATTCCTATGGGCGATATATCAAGTTCTACAATAGAAAATCTTAAAAAAGTAAGCACGGCCACCATTGCCACCTGTTTGTTCAAAAAAGGATTAAAAAACCAATTTATTCAAGGTGTGAAACCTTTGAAACTTGGCAGGCCTACGGTGGTTGGGCCGGCATTTACCTTGCGCTACATACCCGCCAGGGAAGATTTGAATCCGATACGTGTTTTCCAAAACCGCCTGCACCCACAGCGCGTGGCCGTGGAGGAATGCCCTGCAGGCCACATTCTTGTATTCGATAGCCGGAAAGATGCAAGGGCCGCCTCGGCAGGATCTATTTTGGCAACACGATTAATGGTACGGGGAGCGGTAGGTATGGTTACCGATGGCGGTTTCAGGGATTCCGCTGAAATTGCCGCATTGGACTTTTCTTCCTTTCATCAAACACCATCGGCACCTACCAATCTAACTTTGCACCAGGCCATAGACATAAACGTTCCCATAGGTTGTGGCGATGTCGCTGTTTTTCCGGGAGACATTGTCGTAGGAGATGATGATGGGGTCATCGTAATACCGGCTGACATTGCAGCCATCGTTTCCGAAGAGTGTCTTGAAATGACCTTGTACGAGGCGTTTGTGATGCAAAAAGTACAGGAGGGAATTCCGATTCTCGGCTTATACCCGCTTACCGATGAAAAAATCAGGAATGAATACGAGGCCTGGAAGAAATAGCCTGCTAGCGCAACACTCCTTACAAACTTGCCTACCCTTTGGTAAGACCGAAGGAAAAAAGGCGAACATACAGATAGATATATCTCCAATACGTTTCGAACTTTCTTAACTTTGAAAACGTTCGCCTATTTTGTTTTCAATTCGCAGAGCGACCGAAACTAGTAAAGCATTCAAATAAATGACTGAGGAGCTGATCCAAATTATCTCTAAAAACCAAACCTTAAGAGAAGAAGAAATTCAATTGATCAACCAGGCTTTCTGTCATTTAAAAGCTCCTAGAAATACCCAACTAGAAGAACAAGGAACCATACCTCAGTATCTGTACTTTGTCGTTTCAGGATTTGTTCGTTTGTTTTATACCAATGAAGACGGGGACGAAGTAACTACCTTTCTCAGTTCCAAAAATGATTTTATCGCTTCTTTTCTTTCTTTCATCAATCAAACAAAAGCTATAGAAAGTGTCGCCACCGTTACCGATTGCAAAATTCTAAAAATCAAGCATTCAGATATGAAGGCGCTTATTGATAAAAGTGATGGTTTTAAGGCCTTTAGTGTTACCATCTTCGAACACGCCATAGCCGTAACCAACCAAAGAGCGAATGATTTCGCCACTTTGAACGCGGAGAAGCGGTACAAAAAATTGGTGGAAGACAAGCCACATTTAATACAAAACGTACCCTTGCACTATTTGGCATCTTACTTGGGCGTGAAACCGGAAAGCCTTAGTAGAATTCGCCGGAATTTTGTTTCCTAACATTTGTTAAGTAGATTGTATCGATACTTGCCCAATTTTGTTGTCTCAATTTAAACAACGAAATGGAGGTATTAAAATCAATCTTACAACTTATTCCGGAAGGAATCATATCTGGCTTGGCCCTCAATGGCACGCTTATCGTATTGGCTTATTTTTTAGTATGGAAAAAATACAAAGAGCGCTTGCGCAATTGGCGTATTCAACTAAAGCAAAAGGTCAATGACAAGCAAATAAAGAGAGAAATCAAAAATTCCTTGTATACTTTGCTGGTAGGAGCCTCATTTAGTGCCCTTGTCGTTTATTTGAGCACCTTGGGTTATACCAAAATCTATATCGACCCTACCGAATACAGCTTGTTTTATTCCATTTTTGGATTCTTTATCCTATTGATCGTTGATGACACCTGGTTTTATTGGACCCATCGACTACTACATCATCCCAAACTATATCGGTTTGTTCATAGAGAGCATCATAAGAGCATCGACACCAACCCATTTACATCCATGTCTTTTCACTTTCTTGAAGCACTACTCCTATCGTTTTGGGTACTCCCGGTATCATTTGTATTCCCGATATATGCCCCAGTGATCCTAGCACTACAGATTTGGGGTATTCTAGACAATATTAAAGCGCATTTAGGCTATGAACTATATCCTTCCTGGTGGAACAAAAGCGTGCTTCGCTTTATGACCTCTAGCACGCATCACAACATGCACCACAGCAAGTTCAAGGGGAATTATGGGCTTCATTTCCGGTTTTGGGACCGTTTAATGGGTACAGAGTTCATTGAATATGAAACGGAATATGACAAGATTCAGGAACGAAAAAACAAAAACCCTTGAAGCGGCTATCAGCACTACTGCTATTGCTTTCATCTATGGGCCTTTTTTCGCAGACCACCTTGTCGGGAATCTGGTTCGATAGCGATCATCCTGAAAAGGAAGTGCACATGTACGTTCGGAAGGATGATAAAGTATACGGTACGAACCCAGCAGGCGATGTGGTCTTCAAAGCACTTTCGTACGACTCCAAAAACGAAGTATTCAAAGGATTCATTGTTTCTCCTGAAAACGGAAAAGCCTTCCCGATTGAAATTGAATCGGCAGGGCCGGACATATTCACCTTCGAAATCAAAAAATTCGTGTTCACCAAGAAGTTTATTTTCAAAAGAAAGTTGGTGCAAAAGCTTGAAAAAGAACGCTGAGCAGCAAAGAATCAAGCTTCACAACAATTGAAGAACAGGACATAAAGCAGTATACGCAAGGGCGCAAAACCGCCTTTCAACATCCATCCATGGCAGCCTTTTTCATGCTATTGGTTTTAAGAAGGCAAGGGTTTCCCTTGCCTATTTGTTTGTTATGTAGTACCAGTGGTTTAGAACATATTGGTCGATTTTAAAGATCCTGAATTTCCAGTTTCATCTCATTAGCCTCCGAGATCAAAAAATAGCCCAGCGGATAATTATCAAAAATGGTCGTGTTAATCATATTACCCCTAGTAGTGGCAGGTGCTGAGCCAAAGGGACTGCCTCCTTCCCCAGCCTGCTCAATAACCAATTCGATATAGGTAAAGTATTGTTGATCGATGCCATAGGTCTTAATGGTAACAACATCTCCCGCTTTCACATCATCGGAATCATAAAACTGGGAAAAAACAAAATCCTCTCCTTGAAAGAAGCGATCTTCCAAAGGCCTAAAGAGATCAAACCCAAAATCATATAAATAGTAATCATCACGGTTTCCATCATCCTTGAATGTTACGATTACTTCGGTTTCATCCCCATTAAAAAGGGTCTTTGTACCCTGGGTCACAGTGTCAATTGGAGCGGTGGGAATAAACTTGGCGACGCCTACATATGTTTGATTGTCATAAATCACCGTCAGTTCGTATGTTGTTTCAAAACTGTCAAAGATATCGACACGCCGGGGAAGGTAGAGTCCATCATTATTCGCAAGTACTAGCGGATATTGGGTTCCAGTTCCCAGATCGGTCAAAAACACACTGGCATCGTTTACTACAGGAACTTCCTGATCAAAAAAATCGGCCGACAAGGTCAATCGGGCCCCTCCTTCCAAACGCATCGGATTCTCTTGTGTGAATACATTAAAGTTCGCATCTATAATCAAACGAGGCTGCGAGCTAGGCACATCTATCTCAATTACATCCTCACACCCCGTTAGGAGTATGCTGGCAAAAAATAGGATTATTGCTTTTTTCATGGCTAAAATTTAAAGTTGTAGGTAACCGAAGGCACTATGCCGAAAATAGAGGTTCTTAAGGCCTCATTATTGCCAGTATCGGTATTCTCCCTAAAATTAATAGAAGCGGCATTTCTTCGATTGTATAGGTTGTAAACTCCAAAAGTCCATTCGGTCTGTAGCTTTCTACCTTTATTTTTTTTGGGGGTCAGAGTCGCAGAAATATCAAGTCTATGATAGGCTGGTAACCGTTCTTGATTGCGTTGGCCGTAGATAGGAACTACCAGTCCGCGTTGCTCATATTGCCCAATGGGGTAATTGGTGGGCTGCCCGGTTTGAAAGAGGAAATTGCTATTAAAGCTCCACTTATCGTTCAGTTCGTAAGAGCCATTCAAAGAGATATCATGGGTCTTGTCAAAAGGGGTATAATACCATTCTCCATTATTGATTCCCGGTTCATCGGGTGTTCGTCCTTCGGTGCGTTGTTCTGACCGCGATACGGTATATGCCAACCAGCCCTTTAGTCTGCCATTGTTTTTTCGCAGCAACAACTCCAAGCCATACGCCCTGGCCTCCCCTGTTAGGATAACCTGCTCAATAGCGTTGTTTGCAATCAGATCGGCACCGTCAATATAATCGATTCTGTTATCGATGTCCTTGTAGAAGACTTCGGTCTCAAGGGAATAATCACTGTCGGCAAAATTCCTAAAATAGCCTATCGCATATTGATTGAGCACCTGAGGTTCGGCATAAGGGCCACTGGGAGTCCATACATCCAAGGGGGTCGGGGAACTCGTATTCGATAACAGATGTAGATATTGCGCCATATGATTGTAACTCGCTTTAACAGAACTGTTATCGTTGATCATATAGGATACTCCTAAACGCGGTTCAAAATTGTGAAAGGTGGCCAAGGTTTCACTACGACCGCTATTATCAACCGCTGTAGGAGTAGCGCCCTGATAAATTTGAAAATCTTGGTTAAATACGATCGGGCTGTCATCCTCGTACAGGTTGAATTCATCCTGCCCCATACGAGCGAAATGGCTCCATCGCAGTCCGTACTGCAAGGTGAGTTTATCCGAGACTTTATGTTCCGCCTCTATATAGGCTCCAAATTCATTCGCATACTTATCGGTAAGCTTGTCCGGAACAATGCCCGAATCCTCACTATTGGGTTTTATTTCCCCTGGATTGAACTTATAATAAATATTGTTCACGCCATAGTTGAGCTGAAAGTTACTGGAGAGGTAATGCTTGAAGTCGTATTTTAAATTGAAATTGCGAATACCCGAATCCCATTGAAAGCCCAAAAGGTCAAGCTCCAGGCCGTAGTAATAATCAGAATAGATCAGCGATAGATTCGAAAAAAGCTTATCGGAAAACAGGTGGTTCCAGCGAAAATTGGCAACGGTATTGCCATACGTATTTTCGAAACTTTCGCCTATACCGAACACATCCCTGCCGAAATAACCCGATAAATACAGGTTGTTTCGGTCGTTCAGTTTGTAATTCAGTTTTGTGTTGAGATCATAAAAGTAAGCAATGTTATCATTGTCGGCCAAGGCGAGGAATAAATGGGCATAAGAGGCCCTCCCACCAACCAAAAATGCACCTCTGTCTTTTTCCAAAGGCCCTTCAAGTAATATTCGACTGGCAACCACACCGATACCCCCATTCATCTTAAAAGCCTTGCTATTGCCTTCTTTCTGATAAATATCCAATACCGAGGAAACACGCCCCCCATACTTTGCAGGAATACCACCTTTATACAGTTTCACGTCCTTGATCGCATCTGGATTAAAAACTGAAAAGAAACCGAACAAGTGAGAGGAATTAAATACGATCGCCTCATCTAACAAAATTAGATTTTGGTCCGCCGCACCTCCTCGAACATTAAATCCAGAGGCTCCTTCCCCAGCGCTTGTCACTCCCGGCAATAGCAAGATAGACTTAATGACATCGGCCTCTCCCAATACAACCGGAATCTTTTTTATACTTGCAGACGAAAGTACATTGATGCTCATTTGAGGTTTACGAATATTTGTTCTTTCTACATTTTCTATAACGACGACCTCATCTAATTGCTCGGCCTCTTCTAGCAACTGAAAATTTATTTTTTGATCGGAATCCAATACAACAGTCTGCACAATATTTTGAAAACCGATGTAACTTACCTGAATCTCGTAGGTTCCCGGGGAAAGCGAAATAGAGTAAAAACCGTATTCATTGGTAACCACCCCGGTACCTAGTTCTGGTAAAGCCATAGTAACACCTATCAAAGTTTCATTGCTGTTCGCCTCACTAACGGTACCACTAAGGGTGTATTTTCTTTGCGCATGTAGCGAGGAAAAAGATATCAAAGCAAAAAAAAGTAGCAAATTGTATGAAAAACGCATAGGGTTGATTTAATGGTTAGAACCAATTATCAACCGTAAAATAAGAGCAGGAGCTTTTCATTCACCACTTTATTATACCAACCGGAGTTATTCCTATACTAACTATGACTTTTGACCTATTGACGCTATAATGAGGTAAAGAAATACTAATTTTTAAGTTTAACCGTTTGGTTAGTACAATACAAAACAAATTTCAGCTATTTAATAAAATGTAACTATCTATAAATCAAAATTTTAAATTTAAACATTACTCCAAAACGTATTATGGCTGTACTTATTTTCAATCCGCTCTTTTAAGTATCTTTGTTGGTAGCACATGAAACAGGAAGACAAAATAGAAACCGAGCAACTCATACTCGAGGCGGCCAAAAAAGTATTTATCGAGAAGGGGTATGCAGGGGCGCGTATGCAAGCCATTGCAGATGAGGCGCAAATCAATAAGGCCATGCTGCACTACTATTATAGAAGCAAGGAGGCGCTCTTCAGTAAAATATTAGATTCAACAGTCGCCATCATGGCGAAACAAATCTTGCCGGTTTTAAGTGGAAAAGGCACGGTTATGGAAAAAGTGGAACTGTTGGTCGGCAATTATATTGATACTATTACCGAAAACCCCCATATACCAATGTTCGTGCTAAATGAACTGGCTCAAGATCAGGTGAATTTTCAAGAAAAAATGGTGGCTCAAATGCAAAACGATGACGTTTTCAGCAAGTTTATGATGCAAATCATGGCAGAGCAAAAGCAAGGATTGTTACTCCCAGTAGCCCCACATCACTTCATGTTGACCGTGATGTCGCTCATCATATTCCCATTCATTGCCAAACCCATATTCACCGGTGTCATGAATATCCCAGAGTTTATGTACATGCAAATGATGCAGGAACGAAAACAAATTGTTATCGAAATCATAAAAAAATCTTTTGTAAAATAAATTTTTTACATTTGTATTAACCAAATGGTTAAATTAAATGGTTAACATCAATTTACAGATGAGCGGAAAATTGAATTTAAACGAAATGAAGTCAAAAATCTCGGTACCCCACACTAGTTTACGTCTGTTTCGCATTTGGATAATCCTTGTCATGTTTATGAACATGGGCAATTTACAGGCACAGCAACCTCATCTAACCTTGGAAGAGGCCTACCAATTGGCAGAAACTAACTATCCCCTAATAAAAGATGCCCCCTTACTAGAAAATATTGCTGAAGTCAATATGGAAATTCTTAACCGAAAACGATTGCCTACCATAGATTTGGTTGGTTTCGGGCAAGTTCAGACCGAAAATGTTCAAATCGGTAGCACGGATGCCGGTAGTTCATTAAATATAGATGCGCCCTTGGAAAGTTATCGTAGTTATTTAGATGTCAACTACAGCCTATTCGATGGGGGTATAACACGGGCAAGCAAGAAAGTGGAAACGTCTCAATTGAAGGTCAACCAACAATCTCTGAAGGTAAGCCTACGTACGTTAAAAGAACAGGTAAATACGCTGTTCCTTACCATTCTTTTGTTAAAGCAGCAGAAAGATTTGATGGTTATTTCCTTGGAAGATATTAAGGCGAATCTGGCTATTTTACAAGCAGGCTATGCGAGCGGTACGGTGTTGGAGAGTGAGTTGGCCAAACTCCAAGTGCGCAAGATCGAACTCGAATCAGAAGAAATTAATCTGCAAGGCGATATCGATGCTTTTCTCGCCGTACTCTCCAAACTTCTTGGAACAGCTCTTACAAAAGATACGGATCTGCTGCTCCCTCCTGCACTCTTTGAACAAGAAACCACATTGAATATTACACGACCCGAGCAAACGCTTTTTGACTATCAAAATGAACTCTTAGAAATCCAAAAAGAAAAGATCGGCGCAGGTCGTCTTCCGAAAGTATCCCTATTTGCGCAAGGCGGTGTCGGCTATCCCAACCCATTAAATTTTGCCGATATTTCTACATCTGCCTATGCCCTAGGCGGGCTACAATTAAACTGGAACATTTTTGATTGGGGAGTCGCCAAAAAAGAAAAAAACAAAATCGAAATACAAAAACAGCAAGTCGAAGTCGACCGAGCGGTGTTTGAGTTCGATATCCAGAAAAGTGAACAAGAATCGCTTCAAAAACTGAAGGCGATTACCGCCCAGCTTGAAAAAGACCGGGAAATCGTAGCCTTACAATCGGAAATTTTAAAACAAAGTGGTGTGCAGCTGCAACAAGGAATCATCAATTCAAATGACTATATCATTCAAGTCAACGCCGAACTATCGGCAAGGCAGCAATTAGAGCTTCATTTAATTCAAAAACAACAACTACAAATCGAATATTTAACCCTTTTTGGAAAACTATAGACCATGAAGTATTTTATACAGTATAGGCTTATTTTAGCAAGTACCCTTTGTTTGATCATTTCTTGCTCCGGCAACAAGAAATCCGATGCATATGGAAATTTTGAGGCGGTTACGGTAACCATTAGTGCTGAAGGAACAGGAAAATTGATTTCGTTCTCGGCGGAAGAAGGCAAAGCATTAAAGGCCGGCGCACTAATAGGTCTTATTGATACGACCCAGCTACATTTAGAAAAATTATCTTTACAGGCTACGCTGGCCTCCCTTGACGACAAACTTCAGGAGGCCGCTCCCGACATCGCCATTCTTCTTGAAGAGAAACAAAACGCCGTTCGGGAACGAAATCGAACGGCCACCTTGTTCGAGCAAAAAGCGGCCACTAAAAAACAACTGGACGATTACAACGGACAGATCGATGTCCTCGACCAACAAATCAATTCGACCAAAAGAAGAATCGGCCTTTCGAACCGGAGCATCCTTTCCGAGCGAAAACCGTTGCTAGCACAAATAAATATCATTGATCAGCATATTGCCGATAACCAAATCAAAAACCCCATATCAGGAACGGTATTAACAAAGATTACCGAGCAGTCAGAATTTGTGAATACGGGCGCGCCCTTATACAAAATAGCCGACTTGAGTACCCTAAAACTGCGTGCCTATACAAGTGCGAACTTGCTACAGCACGTACAACTAAATGATGAAGTAACCGTCTTGGTAGATGATGGAAAAGAGGAGTATAAATACTTGCCCGGAACGGTTACATGGATTGCCAGTGAGGCCGAGTTTACTCCTAAAACCATTGAAACCAAAGAGGAACGGGTACATCTGGTCTATGCAATCGATGTACGCGTTCAAAATGATGGAGGCCTAAAAATAGGTATGCCCGGAGAAGTTGTATTCGAAACCAAAAAAGAATAAGAGCAATGCCAGCAATACTAGCCAAAAATATTAGTAAAAATTACGGAGAAATCGAAGCGCTCAAAGACGTGTCCTTCCAAGTAAACGACGGGGAACTCTTTGGCCTTATCGGCCCCGACGGAGCCGGTAAATCGACACTCTTCCGTGTTTTAACGACCCTACTTTTGGCAGACAAGGGTACTGGAGAAGTGGTAGGACATCCCATTGTGTCCGAGTATAAAGAAATTCGAAAAAAAGTAGGCTACATGCCCGGTAAGTTTTCGCTCTACCAAGATTTGTCAGTGGAAGAAAACCTTCGCTTTTTTGCCACCATTTTTGGCACTACCATCGAGGAAAACTACAGCTTGATCAAGGATATTTATATACAAATAGAACCGTTCAGAAAGCGATTGGCAGGAAATCTTTCCGGTGGAATGAAACAGAAATTGGCCCTATGCTGTGCTTTGATTCACAAGCCCAAGGTTCTGTTCCTAGATGAGCCCACCACAGGAGTTGATGCCGTAAGCCGAAAAGAATTTTGGGAAATGTTGCAACGGTTAAAGGAAAAAGGCATCGCTATTTTGGTCAGTACTCCCTATATGGACGAGGCAGAGCTGTGCCAGCGCATCGCATTGATCCAAAATGGTGCTATACTAGAGACCAACACGCCTCAAAATCTTAAAAAATCGTATGGTCATCCACTATATGCCGTCAAATCCAAGGACACTTACAATCTGCTAAAAAGTCTGAGAGAGGCGCATTACACCCGTTCCGTTTTGCCTTTTGGGGAGTTCCTTCATTTGAGTACGAACAGGCCAATGGAAATTGAACAGATCAAGAACGATTTAACCCGGAAGGGATTTCCGGGTATCGAAGTCAAAAAAATCGAAGCTACCGTAGAAGATGTCTTTTTAGAATTGAGCGAGACCGAAGCACTAAAAACCGAACGCCCATGAACCCTATACAAAAAAGTAACTGGCGTTCCCTATCGATAGTGCCGATAATCCTATTGGTTTTAACGGCAATTCTTAAAACTTTACAGGTCGATTTTACCGTAGAAGAGATGACAGCCCATGGCTTGGAACTCCTGATTCTTAGTTTAGTTCTTATAAAACTGGTATATGCCACAGTAATTCGAGTGCCAAGAACCCCTCGTATCATTTTTTTGCTAAGCACCGCATACACAGAAGGCATCATTGCCGCTTCCCCAATCATAATTAAACCACCTATCCCGGGAACAATGCTTCAGGTATTGTTATGGGGCGCGATGTATTTTAAAGTTTCACAGTTTTTTAATCTGGAAAGAAAAATCCTCAACAATGAGTGAACAAGCCATAAAAGTGGAAGGACTCACCAAACGCTTCGGAGATTTTACAGCCGTAGACACTATTAGCTTTCAAGTGGAAAAAGGTGAAATATTCGGTTTCCTAGGAGCCAATGGCGCAGGAAAAACAACCGCCATGCGCATGCTCATCGGCCTAAGTAAACCGACCGAAGGACAAGGTTTCGTAGCCGGATTTGATATCAACACCCAAGCCGAGAAAATCAAAAAAAACATTGGGTATATGTCGCAAAAATTTAGTCTTTACAACGACCTCACGGTCAAAGAGAATATCCGCTTCTATGGCGGTATCTATGGTTTGTCCAAGTCAAGGATTTCCGAAAAAACCGAAGATATTTTGGCAGAACTACGCCTTTTTGAGGTAGCCAAAAAACCGGTCCGGGAACTCCCTTTGGGCTGGAAACAACGCTTGTCATTCGCAATATCTATGGTACACGACCCTGATATCGTTTTTCTCGACGAACCTACAGGTGGTGTCGACCCGCACGTGCGGCGTCAATTTTGGGAAACTATCTACCAACAGGCCAATGCCGGTAGAACAATTTTTGTGACTACCCATTATATGGATGAAGCCGAATACTGCAATCGGGTATCGATCATGGTCGATGGAAAAATTGCGGCATTGGATACCCCAGATCAACTCAAAAAACAATTCAACTCTAAAAGTATGGACGAGGTGTTCCTGAAACTCGCCCGAAACGTATAAACACGAACATGCAAATACAAATCTAATGAAAAAACAGTTTTTTAGTATCGCGGCCCTCCTATTTTGGATGCTAGGATTCGCACAAAGCGACGGTTCAATTTCAATTACCATAGAAGAAATCAAAAAGCCCGGAGAAGGGCAATTGGTCTTTATGCTTTTTGATCAAGAAGATGGTTTTCCCAAAGAACCTACTAAAGCAAAATACCTGGGCATCCTATCCGATTTTAAAAGTAAGGCTACCTATGTTTTTGAAGGTATTCCCAAAGGAGTCTATGCCATCGCAGCTTTTCATGACAAGGACATGAACAAGGAAATCGAGACGAATTTTATGGGTATGCCCAAAGAACCCGTTGGGGCTGCTAACATGAAAGGCATGGGGCGCCCCTCGTTCTCAAAATCCAAAATACGCTTTGATGGCACCAGCGAATCTATCACACTGAACTTCATTAACGATTAGCACTATGTTCAAGGTATTCAGGGCATTCGTAACAAAAGAGATGTACCACATTCTGAGGGATAAACGCACCCTTTTGATTCTTTTTGGAATGCCTATTGCACAAATACTGATTTTTGGGTATGCGGTGACCAATGAGTTCAAGGACGCCTATCTGGATATCTATGACCAGGCAAATGACCAAATGAGCAAAGAATTGGTACAACACCTACAGAGTTCTGGCCATTTTAAAGTGAATCGGATGATCCAATCGGAGAAAGAACTGGAAGACGGTTTCAAGGCCGGCACTACCAAACTGGCCGTGGTCATTCCCTATGGTTTTTCATCGGAACTTTCAAATGGCAATGCCGTTACCGTGCAGCTCTTGGCCGACGGTTCGGACCCTAACAATGCCAACACCCTGGTACAGTATGCCTCCACGATAATCAATGGTTTTCAACAAGAGCGCTTGCATCAAACCGATAATCCCTACCAGGTCGAGGTGGAGATGCGAATGCTCTATAATCCACAATTGGCAAGCGCGCACAATTTCGTGCCCGGTACCATCGCCCTAATTCTACTGATTATTTCGGCAATGATGACTTCACTGACCATTGCAAAGGAAAAAGAAATCGGCACCATGGAAATACTCTTGGTTTCTCCCCTACCTCCCCTACTAATTATCTTGGGAAAGGTAACTCCCTACGCCCTTCTTTCCTTCATAAACGCTATTCTTATCTTGCTAATCGGTTATTTTATATTCGATGTCCCCATCAAGGGAAATATTTTGGTCTTACTGGGCGTCTGTTTTCTTTATGTAGTTACTGCCCTAGCCCTTGGCACCTTGATCTCTACAGCCTCTAAGACGCAGCAAGATGCCATGATGCGTTCTTTGATGGGCTTAATGATGCCTTCGATGTTGTTATCGGGTTTTATTTTCCCGCTGTCCAGTATGCCCAAGGTGCTACAGGTTTTAGGAAGTATAATTCCGGCTACCTATTTTATCGAAATCTTAAAAGGAATTATGCTCCGGGGGGTAGGTGCCCACCTGGTTATTTGGGAAATTCTGATTCTTGTAGGAATGACCATTTTCCTTTTGGGGATGACCTTTAAGAATTTTAAAATCAGATTGGAATAAAGAAAAGTCCTATGAAGATACTTGCCTATCTTATACAGAAAGAGTTTATACAAATATTTAGGAACAAGGCCATGCTTCCAATGATTACCCTGTTGCCTATTATACAGCTTATATTATTGAGCAATGCTGCTTCAAACGAAGTAAAAAATGTGAAACTGGTCGTAGTAGATAAAGACCATAGTGCACAATCTCGCTTGTTGACCAGAAAAATTAGCGCTAACGACCGTTTTTCTTTGGTAGCAGCCACCCTCAGCGATTACGAGGCCCAAGAAATAATGCAGGCAAACAAAACAGATATCATTCTTCAGATACCAGAAAACTTTGAACGTGACTTTCTAAGTGGTGCAAAACCACGATTACAAACATTGGTCAATGCAGTGAATGGGCAACAGGCCACCGTTGGTTCCGGCTATCTGAACTCAATTATCGGTTCTTTTAATGGGGAGTTAATGTCCGAAATCAAGCAAACCAATTGGAGCTCTCAAAATGCCCAAATAAATGTTGCATCAAGAAATTGGTACAATCCCGAATTGAAGTATACTCATTTTATGGCCCCAGGTATTTTGGCCGAGCTTACAGCCTTGCTAACCATTATCCTCTCCGCAATGAACATAGTTCGGGAAAGAGAGATCGGCACCATTGAACAAATCAACGTGACCCCGATAAAAAAATGGCAGTTCGTTCTTGGCAAACTGGTCCCCTTTCTATGCTTGGGCGTGGTTTTGTTAATAGTTGGACTTAGTGCCAGCAAGCTCATTTTTGACATCCCTATTCGTGGAAATATTGGTCTCATTTTTGTATACGGCATTGTAAACCTAGTGGCCGTTTTGGGACTGGGCCTTTTGATATCCAATTTCGCAAATACACAACAACAGGCCATTTTCGTTGCCTTTTTTTTCATTTTGATTTTTGTGTTGATGTGCGGGCTCTTTACCCCTATCGATAGCATGCCCAAATGGGCGCAATACTTTACCATTCCCAACCCTTTGGCTCATTTTATTTCGGTATCGAGAAAAGTATTGATGAAAGGTAGCGGACTTGCCGACATAAGGATGGAATTCCTCTATACAACAATGTTAGCCTTCCTCTTCAATGGCCTGGCAGTTTGGAGTTATAAAAAACAATCGTGAGATGTACTATAAATTCGCCATCATAGGGATACTGTTTTTTTGCTGGTTTAGCTCGTTCTCTTTTGTAGTAGCGCAACAGGATTCGCTCGCACAAACCCTAAAATTGACAGATCGGGAACTATTGGCAAAATTACCCATGTTTTCGATTTATGGAGATAATTATTTTATCACGGGTAGCGATATTAGGGGGGCGATTACCTCGGAGACCAGCGACGCCAAATTTCAGCTTGGTTTTAAGCAATTGTTGACCGATCTACTGCTCCCGTACGATACCTTTTTATTTTTCACCTATCGGCAAAAATCATTTTGGGACATTTATAAAGATTCGTTCCCATTTAGGGAAACCAACTACAATCCGGGATTGGGGGTTGCAAAATTATGGTTCAAGGACAACCAACTGGATTACGGTCTCTGGTTCCAGTTCGAACATGAATCGAACGGAAGGGACAGTATCAGCTCAAGAAGCTGGAATTTTTTTTCGCTACGATACTCAAAACCAATTGGTGATAAATGGCAGATGACAGCAAAGGGGTGGGTACCTATCGGAGATATATCAAGCAATCCGGATATCATAGACTACAAAGGCTACTTTCAGTTTCATTTGGCCTATCGCCCTATCAAAAGACTGATTTTGGAAGGGGATTTTAGTAAAAGTTTTACCAGCGATTGGCGGGGAAATGCACAACTATCGGTCAGTTGGAAGCCTTTTAAAAAATCGAATCAATTTCTCTATATACAATACTATGTGGGGCAGGCAGAGAACCTGATCGAATATCAAGACAGCATAAGCAAGCTACGCTTGGGGGTGGCGTTCAAGGAGTTATTTGGAAATTTTAAGTAAATCGGGTTTATAGACAATACTATATTATTGGTAGACAAATGAATAGGCTTGGTATATCTTTTTTTATAGAATGCGTTGATATCAATACCTTGGTAAGGGTATTATAAAAAAAGTAAGGAGACAAGTTTCTGAAATTATGTGGAAACATTCAGAATACGATAACGCTTAAACTAAAATCTATACAACCGACCTTATGACCTCATTTTTTTATTCATTTAAATCATGTGTTATGAGAAAAATAAAAATGTATTTGTTAGGGTTTTTATGTGCGACCGGGCTTAGTATACTAGGTTGCGAAGATGATGATACTTCAATCGAGGAATCTTCCGCCACTCCCAATGCGGTAAATGAGGCCCAGTATCTGGAAACACAGGCGGCTACCGAAATGATTACCGGAGTATCCGGTGATGTTTTTTTAACGGATACCGGCACTAACAAACAGGTGGGTGCTGCAAAAAACAACAATTGTGTTGAGCGAAGCTCGGAAGAAACTGACGGCATAGTAACCGTTACCTTAGATTATGGTCAAGGCTGTGAACTTGATGAAGATGTGATTGTTTCAGGAATCATCAAAATCACCTATGATCTAAATGATACAGCGAATGGGGCCACCATTTTGACTACTTTGGAAAACTACCGATACAATGAGGTTTCGGTTAATGGAAAGGCAACTTCAGTTTATAGTATTGTAACGGATACGGGTAATTTTAAATTTTCCTCGGAAACCGACTTTTTGTTCGAGTGGCCCGACGGTCTTACCGCCACCAGCGAAGGCCTTTCGGAAACAGAGACCGTTTTTGAGATTTCAAATGAAATCTTTGATTTTTACACCTTGATTTCTGGAAATGGAGCTACCGAATTTAGCAATGGAGATCGATATACCTATGAAATTACCACCCCTTTAAGAACAGAGATAGGCTGCGCTTATGTTGTAAGCGGGATAGTAGTCACCACAGAGAATGGTGAGGCCTCGACAAGGAATTATGGTGATGGCAGCTGCGATACCATTGCCACGGATACCGACACAAATGGCACCACTACTACTATTGATTTAGACGACGACCAAAAAGAAAATGATAATTAGTTTAGGATGTTTCATAGTGATTTTTAGTTAGTAGAGTGATTATTAATCAGAAAAGGCCGTTTCGATCTTATCGAGACGGTCTTTTTGATTTGTTCTCGACTTAAAAAAAACGTGTAAAGTCACCATTCGTTAAAAAAGGGAAGCCGATGGCAGATGAAGTTCGAGTTTAGGTTTGCAGGCAAAGACTATAGCTGTTGAAAAGAAAAAGCAAATACGATCGATTTCTATCTTCAAAAACGTCTTACAGCCCTACCCTTCTCATAAATTCTGATTTGTAGCTTTCACCTATGGGTATGCGAATATCATCAATGACAATTTTACTGCGTTGTACCGAAGCAATGCAGTTAATATTGACCATAAACGAGCGATGTACCCGAAAGAATTGATTAGAAGGTAGCTTGGTCTCCATTTCCTTAAAACTCATTAGTGTAAGTATGGGTTTGTTTGAGCCCTTTATATGAATCTTTAAATAATCTTTTAAGCCTTGAACATACTTAACATCATCGAATGCCAACTTGATGTTTCCATATTCGGACTTGATAAAGACAAAGTCATCTTTTAATGGTATTTCGTTGCCAGCGGAACTTACATTTTCAGCTGGCAAGGGAGCGGCTTGTTTCAAGGTGTACATTTCTTTTGCTCGGTTCACCGCTTTTATAAAACGGGCAAAAGGAATGGGCTTTACCAAATAATCAACTGCATTGAGTTCAAAACCGTCTATGGCATATTTTTGATAGGCGGTCGTGAAGATAAACATGGGTTTATTTTCCAAGCTTCTAATGAATTCCAAACCGCTGATTTGTGGCATTTCTATATCTGAAAAAACCAAATCTATCTTTTGCTTTACCAACAAATCCATCGCCTCCAAAGGGTTGGTAAACGTCCCGACCACTTCAAGATAGCCCAGGTCTTGGCAATATGACTTCATGATGTTAAGGGCCAAGGGTTCATCATCAACTATAATACATTTCATACTAATTCAAGGTTAAATGTAAGTCCACTATATACTCTCCGTTCTTCTTTTGTACCTGCAAGGCATGTGCTTTTGGGTATAAAAAATCTAGCCTATTCTCTACGTTTCTTAAGCCAATTCCTGAATTTACCTCATCGATTTTTTGTACACCTATCAGGTTAATGGCCTGAAAAAAAAGATGATCATCATTGATTTCAATTTTGATATCAACTTTGGTCTTTCCTTTATAGTCAGTTCCGTATTTAAAAGCATTTTCTATAAAAGTAATCAACAACAAAGGGGCTATCTTTTTATCGTCGTGGTCCCCCCGTACGTGTATTTTCACATCTTCGCTATTCGATAACCGCAGGCGTTGCAAGGCAACATAATTCTGTATGTAATCTATTTCCTTTTGCAATTCAACCTTATCCTGATTGGCTTCATAAAGCATATAGCGCATTAGTTCGGATATTGTGATAACCGCTTCGGGCGCTTCCTTCGACTGATTGCGTACCAGGGAATAAACACTGTTGAGTGAATTGAACAAAAAGTGTGGGTTTAATTGTGCTTTTAAGAATTCCAGTTCCGTTTCTACCCTTTGAACTTCATTCGCTTTCGTTTCGCGGTCTCTTTCATAAAAATCCTTTATGAGCCTTAGGATACCTCCCAAAAGAAAAAAAGCAAGGGACGTAAAGGTCATTGTAAAGTACTGAAGACTTCGTAAGGGATGTCCGTTGGGAAATTCCTGTATCCCAGTAAATTGGTCAATAGGAAATACCATCGGAAGTTGCGCGACCAAAAAATTAAAGCAAACTATAAAGAGAATGGAAGTTACCACATAAATAAACATCCTCTTTTTCAATAAAAGAGTTGGTACTAATAATGAATAATTTGCATAGAACAGAATAGGAGGAAAAAAAGCCCTGATCAACATGGGTTCAGGTACTTCTTTAAATGTAAAGCTAGAGACGAACAAAGGAAAAGAAGCAATGCAAACCCATGCGATGAAATGGGTGAAAAGTTCTTTTCGGCTAGAAGGCTTTTTCAAAATAGAACCGTTCTTTTTCCGATGTCGAAGTCCCTCATTCTTTAAAAGTAATGCCATATTGGTATAATTCGCTTATGCTTACTGAAGGCGATTGCCGTTTCTTCAATTTATCAATGACCAATTCGCCTGTTTTTGACGCATCTTGTTCAGACACAAAGTATTGAAGCCCTTTTACCGCTGGAATGTGCCGTTGCCGAATGAGCAATATCGTATCGTGATATATTTCGTAGTACCACCCTCTATCGCTACTTTCCGCAGTTATGAGGTCATAGCGTTCTTCTGTTTGCCCCATGGTCTTCGTGCGCAGGGTACAAACTCCTAGAAAGACGACAATCAGGGCGATACTAGAAAATACTAAAATATGCTTTAGATGGTTATCCATTGGTTAAGGTCTTCATAAAATAGCGGTACCCGCATTAATCGTCTTCTTCTTCCTCTTCAAAAGGAAAGAATTCGCGGTTATCATCTAAATATAGGGTTGCGCTGCTTCCCAAGGCTAGAAAAGCCCTTGTCCCGTTTGAGAAACCGATCGCGCCGCGTCTTGCGATACCCTCGTACGCTGTTTTTTCATCCCATAAATCGGTATCTGGATTGTATTCCCAAACAGTCGAAATAGCGCCAAGGCCCGATTCGCCGCAGGCAATATACCCCTTATCACCAATGTTAAAGCCCACGGCACTGCTCCTAGCGATGAAATAATCATCGTCGTCATCTAAATCCAATAAGGCCGTCCATGTTTCCGAAGTGGTATCAAAGACCCAAAAATCTGTTTGATCAAGACCATTCGATTCACCGGTACCAAAGTAGACTTTGTCCCCGATGGTAAAAGTGGTTGCATCTCTTCTCTTGGTACCGCCAAAACCTACCAACTCGGACCATTTATCGGAGGCTGGATCGTATTTCCAAAAGTCTTTTCTGTCATTATCCCCGTCGTAGCCGGTACCTACATAGCCGGCGGTAGCAGAACTAAAGGCTGTAGCCCCTCTTCGTGCCGCTCCGCCAAATGAAGCAATCGAATCCCACCCATTCGCACTTACATCATAGCGATAAAAGGTATCTAGCTCATTATCCCCATCAAAGCCCAGTCCCACATAACCGTCGCCGTTTACTGTAAAACCAACAGCTGAACTTCGCTCTACCCCGGGAAAATCGGCTAGTTGCCTCCAAAAATTACCTTCGATATCATACTCCCAAAAATCTTTTAGGTAATCATCGCCGTCATAACCAGTACCCATATACCCCTTATTCGCTATGGTAAAAGCCGCGGCGCTGCTACGGGGGGTACCATCAAGAACGGAACGATCTACCCAGTTTCCTAGATTGTCGCCGTCGTCATCGTCGCTAGAGCAGCCTACCACGGCCAATACCATTGTAACTAATAGTGCAAACCTCCATACTAGCAAGTTCGCAGCTCGTTTCTTAGTCTTTTTTTTCATCAAGTTTATTGTTTATGTTAATTGTTAATCCCATTGAAATGTACCAGGAGCTGCCCGTATTAAACGCATATAGCTGGCTGTTATCCACATCCATTATTTTTAATGAATTCTTTGCCAAGTACCCCACCTTCACAACTGAACTTAAACGCCTTTGCAAACGGTAGTGGTGTTGTACACCAAAATCCAAAGTCTCATAAGCCAATTTGTTATTTGAAAAAGAGCCTATTTCATTTAGTTGTAACGCATCTGAAAGATTGGTGTATGAACCTTTAAAAATTGCCATCGCCCTAAGTCGATGGCGACCTGTAGGGCTATAGTCCACTAAGGTTTCGGGAAAGCCGACTCGATACTTCAAATAGTGTCCAAACGTACCTTCAAGAGAAAGTATCGGATAAAAATCGGGTTTTCCGAACAAGGGCCCATAACCTATTCCGAATCGCAGCCCCATCTCGTTATTATATACATCCCATTTTTTGTTCAGGGCAAATGCACCCCTATATTGGATGTCCTCACTGGTTAATGATTCAGCAAAGTTTGACGAGATAGTCGGCAAAAAAAATGTCTCGGCACCCCATGAATCATTTAAGCGGGTCTCATAAAAAAAACCTGCGCTAAGCAGATGTACCTCTTCAAAGGATTCTGTAGCAATGCCAACAGGAGTATCAAAAAAACTATACATTGTTTTTCCGTACGACAGGAATGCCCCAATCTCATAGTTCTCGGCAATCTTTATTTTTGGTGCGATCGCCACCTCATAACTCCCCCAATAGAGATTCCCAGCAGCTGGTACAAGGCTGTATTGGAACGTTGCAATTTCGTAGTTGTTCGAATCTTGGGCCATTATCTCTTGTATACTTATAAAAAGTAGAAAAGCGGTTAAAAAAAAGTATTTCACTTATGAATTTTGTCTAAAAGTATTTGGGTCGTAATTGCTCTCGAAAAAAATTAGACCAATGCAGGGAATGTCTATACCGAAGCTCCGTATTTGTCTACCAATATCTCTTCAAGGCTTGATAGACAAAACCGTTAAATTGGTCTATAAACCAAAGGGATTTGTATAAAATAGTTCCCTGCAAAAAGGCATTCCATTTTATTTGTCCCAAATTCACAAGTATGCGATTTTGTTTTGGCCTTTTTTGTTTTCTAGCCCTTATTTTTTCTTGTTCTTTTGAGGATCGGGAGGTACCTACTCTGGAAGTAGGGCAAGATTTTACCAATTCGAATGTTCGAGTGGTTACTATTGACACTTTTAGGGTGAAGTTGACCACTTTTAAGTTTGACAGCATAAATACGTCTAGCAGTGACCGCTTACTGGTTGGCAAGTATCAAGATGCCATTTTCGGAACAGTTTCAAGTGAAAGTTACTTTGAACTTTCGTCCATTGATTACACTATTCCCCAAGATGCAGTATTGGACAGCATCGCATTGATTCTTGGATATGATGGGTATTTTTATAATGATACTACCCAACTTACGCAAATAGATGTGCATCGGTTGCTAGAAGATGTAAAACCGGAGGACAATGTTTTCTTTAATACAAGTCGCCTGCAGTACGATAGTATTCCGTTAGTAAGCCGGTTGTACCTTCCAGAGCCGTTGGGCAAGGATTCTTTACACATACAAATACCGTTAAGTTTTGGGCAAGAACTATTTGACCTTATACAGGAAAATGACGTTAACAGTGATTTGGAAGTTCGGAGTAAATTACAAGGCCTCATAATACGACCTCCCTCAAATGAGGATTCTGCCGTTCTTGGCTTTTCGCGCAATCCGGCGAATACCCACCTTCGTTTTTTTTATTCGATTCCCGAGGAATTCGAAGAAAGTGAAGGGGAATTTGATCTTTTCATCAATCAAAACACGGGGCTTCCCAGAGCCTTTAATCGTATTCAAAGCGACGTTTCAAATACCGTACTGGATACATTGACCGACCAAGAAATAAATCTTTCCTCACAAGAATCGAACAATCTGAGCTACATACAATCGGGAGCGGCCTATGCAACTAGAGTTGAATTTCCGAGTCTAAAAAAAATAGGGCAAATACAAGGTACCGGAACGGTGCTTACCGCAGTTTTGGAAATTAAACCACCTCCTGCATCCTACAATGATTATCTACCCATTAGAGATTCATTGAATGTACAAATTGTAAATCAAAACAATGTGATAACAGAAACCGTGTTAGATGGTAACGGAACCGTTTATGGTCTTATCAATAAGGAGAACGTTGAGTTTAATGAACTGCTATATCAAGTGCAATTGGCTACCTATATTGATCAAGAGCTCGCTCAAATACCTGAAATAGAAGACGCGTTGGTCATCTACCCCAGAAACTACAACGAAACCGTTGACCGCATCGTACTACAGGCGAGCGCACATACAGATTTCGAGGCCAAATTAACCTTAACATATGCCATTTATGATGAATAGAAGCGTGTGGTATATCCTTGTTAGTATGAATTTATTCGTGTTCGATGCGAATAGCCAAACCAATAATCTTACCGGTTCACCTTATTCTCTTTTTGGTCTCGGAGTTGGCAGCAGCTCCAATATCGGGAAAAACAGCGCCCTCGGTGCCGGTGGGTACGCATTGGAGGGCACCAACTTTATCAATAATTACAACCCCGCTTCGTACGCTGCCATTTCAGAAAAGAACTTCATGTTCGATATTGGATTTCTTGCGGAGATAAGTACTATTTCGAATAGGGGCGATGAAGAAAGACGATTGGCGGGAAACTTTTCTAGCATAGCGATTTCAACAAGTATCAATAAAAAATCGGGAGTGGGGCTTACCGTTGATCCTTATACCGATGTGGGGTACGCTGTCATCGGTATTGAAGGTGATATCGAAGGTTCTTTCGATACCTTCAGCAGCAGTATTTTTGGTTCCGGAGGATTAAACGATCTTAAATTGAGTTATGGATACCGCATAAACGACTATTTAAATGTGGGGCTTGGTGTTTCATACTTGTTTGGTACTATTAAAGAAACAGAAAGAATTGATTCAGGTACCGATAATTTAGTGGTTCAGGAAACAAACAGGTATTACGGTGGCCGAGTTGATATTGGCATACAAGGGAAAATAACCGACCGCTTTGTAATTGGGGTAAGATGGCAGCTTCCCACGAGCTTAAG
The DNA here is from genome assembly GCA_938020445.1 of uncultured Flavobacteriaceae bacterium. Lineage (GTDB taxonomy): Bacteria > Bacteroidota > Bacteroidia > Flavobacteriales > Flavobacteriaceae > Pelagihabitans. The sequence goes on from CALIIC010000028.1 coordinate 23,061, forward strand.
TGGACGCAGAGATCGCACGGTCGCAAAATCGACTGGCTTGGCGAATCGTTCACAGCTAATCGAAAACACAAGCGATGTTGTAATTTCTAATTTTGACCTACCCTTGGAAATCGGCACCGGACTTTCGTTCAAAGCTGCAAAAAGTGTAAGGTTGAACGCAGATTACACCAAGAGCTACTGGAGTGCAACGAATCAAGATGATAATATCGGCGATTTTATAGATCGAAATAGGTATGCTTTCGGGGCGGAATACCTAGTAGATGAGGCTAGTTTTAAATTTTGGGAGCGTATGGCATTTCGAGTAGGAGCCAACTACGACAGCGGCTATTTACGTATAAATCGCCAAAATATAAATAGTTATTCAATAACTACCGGACTGGGAATCCCCATTGGTAGGTCACGTCTAAACTTGTCCTATTCCTACCGTGGTAGTGGTTCAAACGAAGGAATCTTGGTGCAAGAGACTTTTAACACCATCAACCTGAACATTAGCCTTCGCGATATCTGGTTTTTGCGTCGCAAAATAAATTGAACTTTCTACCGCACTGTTTCATTTTTGTTGGCAACCCACCCCTGACATACTGCTGTCATTTACCTATCGTAGGTTTGTATAAAGCGTAGGGAATCTGTTGCTTTACTTGAAATAAAATCAACCTTCCTCATGCTACAGACGTTTCATTTAATATAGAAGGTTTATGAATTTACTACAGCAGCGTATGCAGGACGAACTGCAAAATAAGTCGCTTTTTGAACAGGCCAAGACCAACGCCTATTCCTATATGAACGGGATACGCAAAATGGACACTTTCCCTTCCAAACCAAACCTTGAGAACATGGCATATTTTGAAGAGCCACTTCCAAAGCAAACCTGCAACGCTATAGAACTTATTGAGAAGCTACATGAATTTGGATCCCCCGCTACCATTGCCCAAACCGGAGGACGGTATTTTGGTTTTATAAATGGTGGTGCCATTCCCGTTTCGTTGGGAGTTAAATGGCTGACCGATGTCTGGGACCAATGCGGCGGCCTGTACCTGACATCGCCCATTAATTCAAAACTAGAGTCGATTTGTGAAGATTGGTTGAAAAGTATTTTTAACCTCCCCCCGGCAACGGTGGCCGGTTTTGTAAGTGGCACCTCTATGGCCAATCTTTGTGGCCTGGCGGCAGCCCGTTTTCACCTATTACAAAAAATGGGTTGGGACATCAATGAAAAGGGGTTGGGAGGCGCACCTGCCATTCGCATCATCGCACATGAACAAGCGCATGCGAGTATCAAAAAAACCCTTGCACTATTGGGTTATGGTAAAAAAAATATCGAATGGGTGGCATCTGATGATCAGGGAAGATGCATGTTGGAAAAACTTCCTCCTTTGGATGCGAGTTGCCTGGTACTTTTACAAGCGGGAAATGCCAATACGGGTTCTTTTGATAATTTTGACGCGATTTGCGATTTGGCCAATAAGGTTGGGGCATGGGTACATATTGACGGGGCTTTTGGCCTCTGGGCGGCCGCCTCTACATCGCTTTCCTATTTAACAAAAGGAATGCAAAAAGCTTCTTCTTGGGCGGTAGATGGTCATAAAACCTTGAATACCCCATATGACTCTGGGGTTATCCTATGTAAATACCCAAAGGCTCTGATCAGCGCCTTACAGGCCACCGGAGAATACATTCTGTATAGCGAACAAAGAGACCCTTTGCTTTATACTCCGGAACTATCCAAGCGAGCCAGGGCCATTGAACTTTGGGCAACCATGAAATATTTGGGATCTGATGGGATAGATACCATGATCACCACCTTTCATGAACGTGCAAAGCAATTGGAGTATGGTCTTACAAAATTAGGGCTTGAAATAGTGAATGAGGTAGTATTCAATCAAGTGCTTGTTGCTACGAAGAAGGAAAAAAATACCAAAGAGCTCATCAACTACATCCAAAATTCGAGGGAATGTTGGTTGGGAGGTTCTACATGGAACGGGAAAACTGTCATTAGAATCAGTATCTGTTCTTGGATGACTACCGAAAAAGACATTGAACATACACTTCTACTATTTGAAAAAGGAATGGAGCACGTTATTACCTAGGGACTCCATGAAATCTTGTCCTAAAATCGCTTTCGGGCAAGACTATAAATCTTTTTTAAGACGTTCTTAGAGGTTCATGACCATTGTTCAGGCGTTTCAACGAAACTTATTTTTTGTTAGCCTACCTGTGTTGTGCCGCCATCCATTCCATTATCGTAACATTGCTACCATTCATCTGAACCGGACTTCCATCAAAATCAAAATCAGCATGGTTTGCATGAGAATAGATCCATGAGAAGTGTCCATTATAACGGTACGCCTCTCCACCAAAAAAACCCGTAAGGTCCGTGGCATGGTCATAGTATGAGAAATGAACATTTTCTGCCCCGGCGGCAATCAATCGTTTGTAAAAAGGAACAACTGTCTTCTCGGGAAGTGTTACGGGATCATCCTTGCAGTGTACAAACCAAATGGGGATATCTTTGATGCTGTTTAGCTGTTTATCGGTGATATACTCCGTATGATAGGCCAATGCACTAATGTAGGCCGCAGCAAAATAATCAGGATGCAATAATAGCAGCTTTAGGCTCATATAACCTCCGTTCGAACAGCCTCCTATATAGATTCGTTTTTCGTCCACGTTGGGGTGTTCGGTCACATACTTTCTAATCAGCCCCATCAGCGCCTCGTTATAAATATCGTTTACCTCGCCACGTGTATATTCTCCACTTGTGCTTTGCATCCAAAAAGTAGGGCTTTGTGGAACCAGTACCTGCGCCTTTCCGAACAGCTGTTGTATCTCATCGGAGGCATAATTTGTCGCCTTGTTCGCTACCAAGGGGATACTCGTATCGGTTCCGCCTTCCCCACCTCCGTGCAACCAGATAATTAGCGGTAATTTCCCCTTCACATCAATTGGCTCATAAGAGGCATAGGTAAGATTCGTACCATCTTCATGGCTATAGGTACCGCTTAAATCAAAGCGATCTACCAAAGGCTGTATGCGATTCTTTTCAGTATCCCAAGTCTGGTTGCGGGTCTTATCTACAATTTTCAATTTGTAATCGATCCACTGATTGGCACCCCGCCCCTCTTTAAAGACATATTTTATGGGAGCACTCAGCACTTCATCGGGGCCTACCAAGAGCGTTAATGTGACATGGTTTCCTTCTTGGAGCCTGTTTCCCTTTTCATCGGAAACATATGCCAAAAGCACTTTTCGCTCCCCGGTTTGTTCAGCAGGCTGCATTTCAACTCCTTCCGCGCTTCGCGTTGCAGTCACTGTAAAATCGGAAATATTCGCATTTGAAACCAACTGTTCCATATCCAAAATCACCTGATTTACGGAGGGGCCCCAATCGTATCCCGTAATAATCAAAGAGTAGGTACCATTTGTAGTATCTATATAATCTACCGACGCTTTCTCTTCAAAATTATGCGGAAAGAGACATAGGGGTACTAGCAGAAATACTGATTTCAGGAATCTAAACACCTTGTATTTCATCTTGTGTTTTTAAGGTTTGTACTTGGTAAGATACGAATTGGTTTCAGAAAGATACAAACCGTTTGTTAAAATGATGCGACACTGATCACAAATACTTCAACATCGTCCTTTTGGGCAATTAACCAATGGTTACCGAATTCATTCTTTGGGCACTGGCCTGTATTCGAACTCGATCATTCTTCAGGGCATTTAGATAAAGCTCTCCGCTGTTTTTTGAAGCCTGCCAGGCGTGCAGGTATGTCGCATTCTTTTTATCTTTCCAATACGGCACCAATTTACAATGGGCAGACACGCACACCTGATCTTCCATAATCCCGACCCTGGGGCAAAAAAAACGAGAAACGCAATCAAATCCATAGTGTTCATCCCAAGCGGTAATAATTATTCCTCTACAAGCTACTTTTTCGATTTCAGCAAAATTGGGTGTATAATTGACCACTGTTTCGCTCGATTCCAATTCTACCAGATAATCTTCATATCCGAAAAAACAATTCCTAATCGGTACTTTCAACACCTCTTCCAACGATTTTCTGGTGGGTTCATCACAAGGGTGGGTATGTTGTGCGGGGAAGTCCATCGTCACCTTTCCTTCCGGGGTTACTTTTGAAGTTAAAGGGCCTGATTTCGATTGAAACTGCAATTCGCCTATGCCAAATTCGGCATGCAACCAATAGCTGGCCGCTACCGTACCATGACCACATAAATGCACCTCACAATTCATTGTAAACCATCGTATTTCAAACGTATTATCTGATAATTTTCGAAGAAAGCTTGTCACCGGCAAGGCTGTTTCAAAAGCAATGGTCTGTAACTCTTTCCGTGGTAGTTCTTTTTCGGTCAAATAAACCCCCGCAGGATTTCCCTTGTGTTTTCCTCCCGCAAAAGCATCTACCCTGTAAACAACTCGCCGCATACCGCCGTTTTAGATTGCCTTGAAGATAACAAAGTTTGTCAACAATCTGCATCAAAACCCATTCCGAAAAATCTATTGACACTACCTATTTTCAAATAAAAAAAGCCGCTGATAAACAGCGGCTTCCTACTACATTCAATAGGGGTAAACGGCTCGGTGCGTTTAACAAACCAATTTCAGATAAAACACCATTCAAGTACGGCTTTTGCACTGTGGGATTTGTTTTCTGCCTGATCAAACACGATACTGCTATCCCCATCGATCACCGCTGCTTCAACTTCCTCGCCACGGTGTGCGGGTAAATCATGCATAAACGTTGCTTTGGGATATGAGGTCATTAAGCGTTCGGTAACGGCGAACGGTTCAAATTTTTGTCGCCAATCTTTGTCAGGTTTTGAAGTACCTGTAGTTTGCCATCGGGTCGTGTAAACAATATCCGTATTTGAAGGGAGCAAGTTCGTATTGTGAACTTCGGTGATCATGCTATTATTTTTCAAGGCTTCGGTTTTAGCATATTCTAAAAGTTCTTTATTCAAACCATAATTGGGAGGTGTACAAAAGTGTACGGACACCTTTGGAAACTTGGCAAGGGCAAGCGCAAGGGCAATAGCGGTATTATTGCCTTCTCCCATATAGATCATATTAATTCCCGACAATTCTCCATATTGCATTTTAATGGTAGTAAGATCGGCAAGGGCCTGCGTAGGGTGCTCTTCCTTGGTCATGGCATTCACAAGGGCCATTCTCCGTTGCCCTTTAAAGTTATTCAATGCCTGTTGACTTCCAGAAGTACGTACCACCAACCCGTCTAACATTTGGGAGAGTACTTGCAAAGTATCTTCAAGATTCTCACCTGTATTTGTTTGCAAATCATTGGGACCATATGAGATAATATTTGCTCCCAGGCGCAACGCGGCCGTAGAAAAGGAGGTTCTTGTACGGGTCGACGTCTTTGTAAAGTAGATTCCTATGACTTTTCCACTTAGCTGTGTTCCAAGCGATACGGATCCTTTTGCATACTCGATTCCTCTGTTTACAATATCCAAGGTTTCTTGCTTTGATAAATCTTTCAGGGATAAAATGTGTTTTCTATTTTTCACGGCTGTTCTACTAATTTGATGTTATTTGTTTAAATGGGTCTCAGAAGCTATTTCGACACAAACCTTTGAGAACCTTGGTGCTATTAATGGTCGTTATCGTTGGCTTTCGCTCTTTTTCATATGGTTGCAAGCTAGGCAATTGCCAATTCTGGCTGTGAGGGGGTCATTACTACCGATAAACAATCTATAATATCGGTACTTTCAATTTTGTTCAAAGAGGCAATGTGGATCATATAGTCCTTATCAATATTGACCTTGTATAAAAAGTACTCATCGTTGTCTAGTTGCACAAGTAGCTTTGTAGCGTCGATTGTATCCAAAGGAATTCGCAGGCCTCTTCCATCGGCTTTTACCAAAGCCTCTTTACGAGTCCAGCAGGTATAGAATTTTTTATATGTGTTTATTTCCTTTTTCTCTTGAGGAGAGAAAACACAACTAAAATCGTTGAACACGATTGGTTTCATTTTTTCTATATCGATTCCTAGGTGTTCGGTCTCGTCGGTACTGATAACGCAAACAACATATTCCTCTGAATGGGATATATTGAACGCGAAAGAACCATCAATAAAATGGGGTTTCCCGAATTCGGTTACTTGCATAGATTCCAAAGAAGCTTTGAAACCCAAACGACGCATACCTTCTTTCAAAAGTAATCTTCCGTAAAGGTATGCGTGGGCATCTTGCCACCGTCTATATCTGCGTAATCTTTGTTGCATGCTTTCGGGAAGCAATGAGACAGCTTCTCGATACTCGTTTTGTGGTAGTTGTTCGCATAATGTATAATAAACTGTTGTCATGAGAATGAATTAAATGAAAATGACACCTTCCTAGAAGGTTTTGTATTCTTACAAATTAAAAATCTCTCTAAATCGCCCTGAAATTAAAGGGGATTTATCGACAGTATTGGTGATTCGCACATAGCAATTTTTCACCAATACCGCCCAATGCTACTTAGCATTGTTTCATGAAAAACAGTACCTATTCAAAAACAACCGTTTTAAAGTTGTTTTGTTTTAAAGCAATGTTCTTTCAGAGGCAAACCCCGGCCATTTTGGCCAAGTTGCCAGCTATAATATCCGTCACACTTTCCATCTTATCCAAGAGGAAAAAATGCCCACCTTCGATATAATGGATGGTGCATTCTTTTTCGGTATGGGCTTTCCATTTGACCGATATATCCGGGGGAATACCTTCGTTGTCCCCTAATAATATCGAAATATTTGTAGGTAAGGGTCGTATCTCGGGCCTTTCAACAATGGTTTCGGATATAGAGAAATCGCTCCTTAATAGAGGAATAAATATTTTTTTCAACTCCGGATATTGAAAAAATTCAGGAGGTGTACCGCCCAACGCCAAAATGCCTTCCTCAAATTCCCGAGGGCTCATAGAGGAGAACGGTTTTGTTCTTCGTTGCACTCCCGGAGGTCTTCTTCCCGAAAAGAATAAGTGTATCGGTGCCGGCAATCCCATACTCGAAATTTTCTGGGTTACCTCATAGGTAAGCAATGCGCCCATGCTATGGCCGAAAATTGCATAGTCATATTTCATAATATCGTCGGCTATTTGGCGAAAAACATCTTCTACCGCTGCTTCCAAGTCTACATAGGGAGCCTCGGTAATTCGCCTCCCTCGTCCCGCAAGTTCTAGCGGACACAATTCTACATTATCCGGTAGATTCGCACTCCAGTTGTTATAAATATTCGCTGATCCACCTGCATAGGGTATGCAGAACAATTTGATTTTCTCTGTCATTTTAGTACATTTTTTGTTTGTATTATTAAATTCTCTTTTACGCTATTCTTACTATGGGTTTTGATGGCCGCTTTATGTTACTTTTGGGCCCATTCCAATTCATTTTGAGGTATTTTCATATTCAAATGTTTATTTATTAGACTGGCCAATTCACGTACTTCGGGGTTTCTCATGATGGAGAAATGGTCTCCTGAAGCATGCTGTAATCGAAGATTACCGAACCGTTTTTCCAGTTTCGCGCTATTGTGTTTGGCCTCAGATTCAGTTGGACATACATATAGGGTTCTCGCTTCTACCAAATCGGCAGTAAAATGGTTTTCTGAAGAAGCGGTCAGCAACCTAATTTTATTAGCGGCCTTCAGTAGTTCTTCACTGGTTTTGTTCTCAAAATCCGGAATAAGAAGCCGTATGCCTTCTGGTAGTACATTTCGCACCTTATCGATCGCCAAGTTTTCTAAAAATTCAGATGTCAAGAACTGTGTCCATGCCTCCCCTAGCGAAGTGAGGCTTTCAGGATTTTCAAACGAATAACCAAGTTTAGCGTTTGTAAGCGCCACTTCCGTTGCGATATCAAATACCACCTTATTCGTTGGTTCTTCCTCGTTAAAGAATGTATCTACAAGTACCAAATTCTCTACTTCTTCGCCATTACGCTCTAATTGTGCGGTCATTTCAGAAGCAATTTCCCCACCAAGACTCCAACCAAGTAGGTTGTATGGCCCAGTAGATTGAATGGTTTTTATTTCATTAATATACATTGACGCGATTTCCTTCACTTCCGGCGCACTGGCAATATCTTCGAACTGACCGAATTTCACTCCATAACATTCGTATCCGTCAATTTTTGTTGTCAGCTCCAGGTATCCGTCTACCTCACCGCTACCATCATGTATGACAAATAGTTTATCCTTCGCTTCGTTCTTATTCAATGGAACTATTATTGCATCTTCTTGGCCTTTTGTTTCCCATTCGTTGATTTTTTCAGCAATGGAACGAACGGTCGGAGTCAAGAAAATTTCGAATAACGGAAGTTCTATTTCAAAACTTCTTTTTATTTGATGCTTAAGTTGCATCGCCAAAAGCGAGTGGCCTCCCAGGCTAAAAAAGTCAGCAATCACGCTTATTTTTGTTTTCTCGATACTGAGAATATCTGACCATATGGTTACAAGTTGTTTTTCCATATCAGTATCTGGTGCAACATATTCAACATCCAAGGTAAGTTCTAGGCTAGGCAATGCCTTCCTATTGATCTTACCGCTCGTGCTCAGAGGGAAGCTATCTAACCACATATAGTTCGTCGGAATCATATAGTTAGGCAGTTTATCCGCTAAAATTGATTTAATTTCAGCTCCTTCCAATAACGAATCCCCTAACAAGTATGCAACCAATTGCCTATTATCGAATGGTCCGTCGGCCAATACGAGTGCCTGCTGTACCGCTTCAATTTCTTCCAACTGCGAAATGACTTCTCCCAATTCTATACGCACCCCCCGAATTTTTATTTGATCGTCAATTCTGCCCATAAATGCAATGGTGCCATCGGGATTCCATCTTGCAGCATCCCCGGTGCGATAAATTCTTGAGCCGGGAATTACCGGATTCTCGACGAATTTTGTATTCGTTAATACATCATCGTTCAAATAGCCCGTTGCCAACCCTTTGCCCGACACACATAACTCCCCTACTACCCCAACCGGGCATAACTGGGCATCTTTGTTAAGAATGTATACCTGCCTATTTGTAATTGGCTTACCAATACAGGATACATTGTCAAGTGATGTAATCTTATGATAGGTAACACACACAGTAGATTCTGAAGGTCCATAGGTATTGTATAGTGGATATTTATCAATCAGTTTATCGATATGCATGGGAAGTAGCAAATCGCCTCCACTTACAATCACCCGTAAACTATTCAATTGATCCGCATAATTGTTCAAAGCACTTAATACAATTGGCACCGTGCTTAAAACGGTTGCCTTCGTTTGTTTGATTCCTTCAACTAAGAGATCAATATCCTTGCCTCCTTCTTTCATGACTACAATCGAAGCTCCAGAAACCAACGCCGGAAAAACCTCTTCCACTACGGTATCAAACGAAGGTGAAGCCTGTTGAATCACCCTATCTGAAGAGGTTAAGCCAAAATATTCTCCGAACGTAATACTGTAATCGACCATTGCAGCGTGATCTATAATGACTCCTTTTGGTCTGCCGGTGGTACCCGAAGTATATATGATATATGCTGGATCAGTACCTTTCAATGCGATCTTAGGCGCCGTTTTTGGCATTTCCAGGATACTGGATGTATTCTCTATAGCAACCATTTCTACCGAAGAATCGATAGTGGCCAGCCTGCTTTTTGAATCTGTAAGAACGAATTGCATCGCTGCATCCTCAATTAACATTTCAATCCTTTGTACCGGATTTGTAGGGTCCAAAGAAACATAGGTGCCGCCACATTTAAGAACCGCTAGGAATCCAATAACCATTTCAGGGGAACGATCAAGATACAAGCCGATTCGATCGCCCACTTTTACATTCTTCTCTCTTATAAGGTAATTTGCCAACTGATTGGATCTACATTCCAGGGTGCCATAATCGAGCATCTCCTCTTGAAAATAGAGGGCGGGTGCCAATGGATTTTTTTCAACCTGCAACGCCATCAACCCAACGACGGTTTCCTCTGTATTTCGAATTTTATTTGGTCTGTTAAATTCATTGATTATTTGGTTTTTTTCATTCTTGGAAAGAATCTCGATTTCGGATAGCTTCATACGCTTATCCAATAATACGCCTGCCATTATTTTCTCAAAAAACGCAGCGAAGTTTTGAATTGTGTTTTCTTTGAAAAGTGACAAACTATAATTGAATAGTACTTCAAAGGTTTCACCCTGATCAATGACATCAAGCTCTAAATCGAACTTTGCGACATTGTTTACTACTTCATGGCTTCGAACCAACAATTCCTCATTCACATAGTCGGTATTCCCCGTTTTCTGGTTGTAAGAGAAGAATACATCGAACAAGGGATTTCGACTCGTATCGCGTGAAAGTTCCAAGGCATCTACCAATTCTTCGTATTGGTATAATTGATGATCAAAGGCCATCAAAGTATCTTGCTGTATTTGGGCCAAGAAATCATTAAAATTGGCATTGGAATCGATGCTATTTCTCAATGCGAGTGTATTCACGAACATTCCCACCATATCTTCTATATCCACATGGTGACGGCCGGCAGTCGGTGTTCCCACTACGATATCTTCCTGATTGGAGAGCTTGCTCAGAAGCAAGTTGTAAATGGCCAGGAACATTGTATACATCGTAACCCCTTCAGAAGCTGCCAATGAACGTAACTTATCACTTTGCGCTTTATTTATTTGAATGGAATGCACCGCACCTTGATTACCCCGCTCCAAAGGTCTTGGATAATCGGTAGGGAGTTCTAATGGGCTCAATTCATCCGCAAATTGATCCAACCAGAATTTTTTATTGGACGCAACCAGCGTTTGATGTGCCTTACTTTGTTGCCAACTTGCATAGTCTTTATATTGAATGCGCAGTTCAGGTAATTGGTGATCGTTATACAAAGACCAGAACTCGCTCATCAACATCTCCTGGGATACGCCGTCATTTGCAATGTGATGAATGTCTACCATTAATATGGTAGCTTCGTCGACTATTTCAAGTACAGACACCCGCATGGGTAATTCATTTGCCAAATCGAAAGGACGTACGAACGCAGCTACCTCGGCATCTATCTCCGAAGCCTTTATAACCCGGCGTTCAACCACAGAGGAACCGGCTTCCAAAACGCGTTGCATGGGCAACCCATCCACAAGCTCAAAGACCGTGCGAAGGCTTTCATGTCGAACCGAGAACTCCTTGTACACCCATACGAGTTTGTCAATATCCAAGGCCCCTTCAAATCTCAGAAAGCAAGGAATATTATAGGCAATACTCTTTTTGTCGAATTCATATAGGAAATACATCCTATTTTGTGCTGAAGAAAGAGGGTAATAGGTACTTTCGGGCGCCTTAGGTATGGATACAAAACTGACTTTCTCAAGTCCGGAAATGAACTCTGACAGCTCCATAATCGTTCGGTGAACAAAAAGTTCTCGCAACGGAAGTTCTACCGAAAAGCTCTCATTGATTTTATTCGCCATTGTAATGGCAAGCAGTGAATGCCCTCCGAGGCCGAAAAAGTCTGAAGCAATACCGACTTTTTCTTCATCTATTCCCAAAACTTCCGCCCAAATTGACACAAGTACTTCCTGTTGCGCATTTTGTGGAGCAACATATTCCTCCCCCAAAATATCATCGGGGCTCGGCAAGGCCTTGCGATCGATCTTACCATTGGGTGTTACGGGAAAACGTTCCAAACAAACGTAGCCAGAGGGAATCATATAATCGGGCAATACACCGGCAAGTACAGATTTGATATTTGCAGCTTCCAAGGTTTCTTCCCCAGCTAAATAGGCAATCAGTCGCTTGTTACTGTCCGTACCATGCGCCACTACCAACGCCTGTCTTACTTCTTCTATTTTTTCCAATTGTGCTGTTATTTCCCCAAGTTCTATTCGGTATCCCCTAATCTTTACTTGGTAATCGTTTCGACCTAAATATTCGATAACGCCATGCTCCTTCCAACGGGCCATATCGCCGGTTTTATACAGGCGCCCTTCACCAAAGGGATTGGTGATGAACCGTTCGGCAGTAAGGTCAGGGCGCTTTAAATACCCAGGAGAAAGGCCTTCACCTCCTATATAGAGCTCACCTGGTGTACCTAATGGCAATAATTTCATCTGTTCATCCAGTATATAGGTGGTTACGTTTGCTATAGGCTTCCCAATTGGAATACTGACATCTTCATCTATAGCGGACAAAACTTCATGTGCCGTAGCTACAACGGTACCTTCCGTAGGACCATACTCGTTGATAAAGCGTGTTTTTCCAACAAACCGATTTGCCAATGAAGGTTTACATTCTTCCCCACCTGAAATAACAATACGAAGGGAGGGAACCTCATCTACCGGCAAGTTTTCTAGAAAAGAAGGGGTACAATGCATGTATGTAATCTCATTCTTTGAAAGATACTGCACAAAGGCGGTCGTATCCAGCAGTGTTTCCTTGCCTACGAGGGTCAGCGTGGCACCGGTGGTCAACGCCAACCATATTTGCTCTACTGAAGCATCAAAATAATAGGGTGAAAACTGCAGAACTTTGTCTTTGGCAGTGATTTCGAAATACGCGCTTTGAAAACTGTTTAAATTGGTAAGTCCCTTATGCTCTATCAAGACACCTTTGGGTACGCCCGTTGATCCCGAAGTATAAATTACATAGGCCAAACGCTCAGGGGAGGCCATGGGTAATTTTGTTTCGCCACTCACCTGATAGCCATCGAGTTCTTGTGAGGTCAAAGAACGATAGCGTTGTCCAAACTCATTTGCCAATTCCTCAATATTGGTAACCAAAAAGCTGCTATCACATTCTTCCAACATATGGTCTGTGCGCGATAAAGGCTGATCCGGGTTTATTGGCAGGTACGCAGCACCAGACTTCATAATTGCAAGGATACCAGTAATCATTTCGGTTGAACGTGTAGTTAAAAGCCCAACGATGGCCCCAGGTTCTACACCTTGATCTACTAGACAACTAGCCCATTGTTCTGAACGTTTGTCAAGGGCTTCATAGGTAAGACTTTCTTTGCCAAACACAACTGCCACCGCATCCGGTGTTGATAGTACCCGCTCCTTGAACATATCCAACACCGTGCTATCAAGATCGTAATTTTGGGCAGTGTTATTGAATTCTGATAGCAAACAGTTTTTTTCTATCTCGGAAAGCAGTTCAATAGCTCCTAACTCTCGTTCGCCCACCTCCAATACTATTCCAATAATTCTGTTCAAATAATTAGAGAAACGTTGAATCGTTTCTTGTCGAAACAAATCTGTGCGATAAGTAAACGAAAGACTAATTTCTTCCGAATCGTGTACGGCAAGACTAAGGTCGAATTTTGCCACTTTGTAAGGTACCTCATGCGCATTGATTGTCAAATCAGAGGTACCCCCGTCAAGTTCACCACTTGCTTTTCCATAGGAAAAGAAAACATCGAACAAGGGATTGCGACTGGTATCCCTTGAAAGTTCCAAAGCGTCAACCAACTCCTCATATTGGTATAATTGGTGCTCAAAGGCCAGCAACGTATCTTCTTGTACTTTGGCAAGAAAATCTCGGAACAGCATATTGGGGGCCACCTGATTCCGCAGTGCCAGCGTATTTACAAACATGCCAACCAATCCTTCAAGATCCGCGTGGTTTCTTCCCGCCGTAGGGGTTCCGATCACAATATCTTTTTGATTGGTAATCTTACTTAACAAGATGTTGTAGATCGCCAGAAACATGGTATACATGGTTACTCCCTCGGAAACGGCCAGGCTTCGCAGCCTATCGCTTTGTTCCTTGCCGATATGAATCATATGCACCTCACCCACATTGCTTCGTTCCAAAGGCCTTGGATAATCGGTCGGGATTTCCAACAAATTCAGTTCCTCGGCATACGTATTCAACCAATATGACTTATGTTCCGCAACCAGTTCCTGGTGTGCTTTACTCTGTTGCCAAATAGCATAATCTCTATACTGAATTCGCAGTGGCTGAAGTTCATACCCATGATATAACGACCAGAATTCTCGCATCAATACCTCTTGAGAGACCCCATCATTGACGATATGATGCATATCCATCATTAGCAGCGCATCTTCACCGAATACCTCAAGTAAGGCTACCCGAACCGGAAGCTCGGTCGCCAAATTAAAGGGGCGAACAAATGCTTCTATATGATCATTGATCGATGAGGCTTCTCCCTTAAAATGTGTCATTTGGAAAGAACCTGCTTCTAAAACGCGTTGCATCGGCAGGCCATCAACTAGTTCAAAAACCGTTCGCAGACTTTCATGTCGCGTAGATAGCTCACTAAAGACCCATTCTAAGCGATCAACATCTAGATTGCCTCCAAGGCGCAGGAAGCTAGGCATATTATAGCTGGTGCTTCCTTTATCATATTCATATAGGAAGTACATGCGATTTTGCGCCGCGGAGAGTGGGGCATACGTACTTTCAGCCGCCTTTGGAATGGATATGAAACCAACCTTCTCTTGATTTTCGAGGTATGCAGACAGTTCTGCAATGGTACGATGCACAAATAATGCCCTCAACGGAAGTTCAACAGCGAAACCGGCATTGATCTTATTGATCAGTGTAATGGCCAAGAGCGAATGTCCGCCCAAACCAAAGAAATCTGATGTAATACTGATTTTTCCTGTTTCGATTCCTAGCACCTCTGACCAAATAGATACCAACAGTTCCTGTTGCGCATTCCTGGGAGCACTGTATTTCTCGCCCAAAGTAAGGTCAGGACGTGGTAGTGACTTACGATCCACTTTACCGTTCGCGGTAACCGGAAAATGATCTAACCAAACATAGGCAACAGGAACCATATAACCAGGTAGGCTAGCCGCTAATAATGATTTTATCTTTTCAGATTCCAATTGCTCATCGCCACAGAGATATGCGACCAATTTCTTGGTATCATCAGTGCCATAGGCCAAGACCAATGCTTGCGTCACCAATGGAATTTTCTCAAGTTGGGTTTCAATTTCGCCCAGTTCTATTCGAATGCCCCTAATTTTTACTTGATGGTCATTTCTGCCCAAATACTGAATAGTACCGTCGGCATTCCAACGGGCCAAATCCCCTGTTTTGTACAATCTACCTGTGCCAAAAGGATTGGCCATGAAACGTTCAGAAGTAAGATCGGGGCGTTTTAGATAACCTGGGGAGAGTCCCTTCCCACCAATACAAAGCTCCCCAATAACACCTTGCGGAAGAAGCTCCATCTGTTCACCAAGTATATATACTTGCATATTTGCGATAGGTCTCCCAATAGAAACATTCGTATCTAAATCATTCGAAAACGCCACTTTCTGAACCGTACAAGTTACGGTAGCTTCTGTTGGTCCGTATACATTGTAAAAAGGATATTTATTAGCAATTTTAGCAACCAAGCTAGGCTTACATGATTCGCCGCCCGATAGTACACGCCGGACAGTCGTTAACTTATCAAATTGAACCTTTTCAAGAAATGAAGGGGTCCCATCAAGATGTGTTACCTGTGAGCTGTTCAAATAGGAAGTGAACATTTTAGGGTCCAGTAGCATTTCTTCCTCGATCAATACCAAGGTAGCACCAGTTGTCAAGGCCAACCAAATTTGCTCTACAGAGGCATCAAAATAGTAAGGCGAAAACTGCAAAATATTCTCATCCATTTTGATATCAAAAAGCGCCTTTTGATGTAAAATCAAATTCGATAACCCTTCATGGGCAATAAGTACGCCTTTTGGTATTCCCGTTGAGCCCGATGTATAAATAACGTATGCCAAACTCTCAGGAGAGACACCGACCAACTTAAAGGGATCTACTACTATATCTTTTTGATCCAGGGCGATAGGCGAAAGGCATTGCACATTTTCACCAACACGATTCACACTATCTTCCAAATTAGACACGACCACTGCTACACCACAATCTTCAAGCATATGGCTTATTCTTGCCATAGGTTGCTCGGGCTTTATAGGGAGGTAGGCAGCTCCCGATTTCATGATCGCAAGCATGGCCGTAATCATTTCGATAGACCTGTTCATTAAAAGTCCAACCAAAGAGCCTGTAGTAACTCCTGAAGCAATTAGATGGGCGGCCCAAAGTTCTGATCGCTCATTTAAATCAGCATAACTTAGCTTTTGATCGTCAAAAACCAACGCAATGGCGTGGGGTGCGTTGATCACCCGCTCATTAAACATATCCAACACGGTATGCTCCAAGTTGTACTGTACGTCGGTCGTATTGAATTCGGTCAATAAACGAGTGCGTTCTTTTTCCGATATGATATTGATCTTACCCAAATACTGATCTGCATCTTCAATCACCCGATCTATAATTGTATCTAAATAGTCGGCGAAACGGTCAATGGTAGCCGCATCGAAGAGCGCGGTACGGTACGTTAGCGCCAAGTGTATTTCTTCCGAATCGATTACATCAAAACTAAGATCGAACTTCGCGATATTCTCTGTTCTTTCGAGCGTTTTTATCTGAAGGTCCGAGTCCTGTAATTCTTGCTCATCGAATTTTTGGCCATATGAATAGAATACATCGAACAGGGGATTACGGCCAATATTTCTGGGAAGGTCCAATGCCTCGACCAGTTCTTCATATTGGTATAATTGATGATCAAAAGCCGATAAAGTAGCGTCCTGTACCGAAGAAAGAAAATCCCTAAACGTCATTTCTGGATTGGGGCTATTGCGCAACGTAAGTGTATTTACAAACATACCTACCAGCCCTTCCAAATCTGCATGGTGGCGGCCCGCGGTAGGGGTTCCCACAACGATATCATCTTGGTTCGCAAGCTTGCTCAACAACACATTATAGATAGCAAGTAACATGGTGTACATTGTTACTCCTTCGGAAACGGCCAAAGCTCGAAGTTTATCGCTCTTCGTTTTGCTTAAATGAACTAGCCGTATCGCACCCTCGTCCTTGAGGTCTATGGTTCTTGACCGATCAGTAGGAAGCTCAAGCGCCTTCACTTCTTCGGAGTAACGGGCAAGCCAATACGATTTATGGGAGGCTACCATTGCTTGATGTTCATCACTTTGCTGCCAAACTGCATAATCTTTGTATTGCATGCCTAGCTCGGGAAGCTCATGACCATGGTATAAGGACCAAAACTCCCGTATCAATATCTCTTGCGAAATACCGTCGTTTATGATATGGTGCATATCCATCAATAACAGTGGGGCTTCACCTGAAATCTCTAACAACGATACCCGAATCGGATATTCTTTTGCCAAATTAAATGGCTGAACAAATGCGTTCATGTAAGCAGCAATATCACCTGCCTCGGCCTTAGAGCGCTGCATAACAAACATACTACTATCCAAAATACGTTGTACCGGCACTCCGTTTTCGATTTCGAAAATAGTTCGTAGGCTCTCATGACGTTCCATTAATTGTTGAAAGGACTGCTCTAATAACTGAATATCCAAGGTACCTTCTAGTCGTAAGAAGCTTGGCATATTATACGTAGTACCCCCTTTGTCAAATGCATATAGGAAATACATGCGCTTTTGAGCGGATGATAATGGATAGTTCGTTTGAGCCGCCAAGGAAGGGATCGTAACGAAAGCTTCTAATTCACTATGCTGTATATAATCGGCCAATTGGGCGATGGTGCGATGTACAAAAAGCTCCCGCAAAGATAGATTAACGGAAAATGTCTTACTTATCCGGTTCATCAAGGCAATGGCGGTAAGGGAATGGCCTCCCAAATTAAAAAAGTCGGATGTGACACTTATCTTGCCCTCTTCAATACCCAATACCTCAGACCAGATGGAAACCAACATACGTTGTTGGTCATTCTCAGGAGCTATGTATTCTTCTCCCAGGGTAAGATCCGGGTTTGGCAGGGCCTTCCTATCTAGTTTTCCATTGGGTGTAAGTGGAAAACTGTCTAACCATACATATGCCGCGGGAATCATATATTCCGGGAGCCCTTCACTTAAGACCGTCTTTATTTCCGCTGTTTCCAACGGTTCATCACCACATAGGTAAGCAACCAATTTTTTGCTATCACCCGTACCAAAAGCCATTACCAAGGCCTGACGCACAGCAGGAATTGCCTCAAGACGTGCCGTTATCTCACCCAATTCAATACGGAATCCCCGTAGTTTAACCTGATGATCATTACGCCCAAGGTATTCAATGGAACCGTCGGGCAACCATTTGGCCAAATCCCCCGTTTTATAAACTTTATAAGAATCATTTTTGTCAAACGGATTCTCAATAAACTTTTCGGCGGTCAGAAGCTCATTGTTCACGTACCCTCGCGCCACTTGGACTCCCCCAATTAAAAGTTCTCCTTTTACACCAATTGGTTGAATATTATTCTCACTATTGACAATGTAAATTTGGGTATTTGCTACCGGATGTCCTATAGACACTTTCCCTTCTTCAAAGTCAGTAACATCAATTGCGGTGACATCTATGGAGGCTTCCGTAGGCCCGTAAAGGTTGTACAAACGCACTTGCGGACATTTATCTTGAAATTGTTTTACCGCATAGGCGGGCAATTCCTCTCCACTGCATACGACCGCACGCAGACCACTTACTTCGCCTTTATTGATATCATGTAGAAAAACGGTCAACATAGAGGGGACAAAGTGCATCAGTGTCACCCCTTGCGCATTGATCAGTTCTTTTAGGTAAGCAGTGTCTTTATGCCCCTCTGGTTTTGCAAAGACCAATTTTGAACCACAAAGAAAGGGAAGTAACAGCTCCCATACCGAAACATCAAAACTGAAATTGGTTTTTTGCAAGATCGTGTCTTTACCGGTTACGTTGAAATAATCACGCATCCAGCATAGTCTATTGTATATGCCTGCGTGTTCGATCATCGCCCCCTTTGGTTTACCGGTTGACCCAGATGTGTAGATTACATAGGCCAAGGAGGTTGGTTGGATTTTTACAGCTACTGGCGATTCTGAATTTGTCAGGTAGTTGGTATCGCTATCGAGTACTATTTTTGTTAATTCAAAACGATCGGCATAGGTTTCCTGCGTCAATATCAAGGATGCGTTGGTATCCTCAATGATATACGAAACCCTATCTTCAGGAAGGTTAGGATCGATGGGCACATACGCACCTCCAGCCTTTAAAATTCCCAATATGCCCAAGATCATTTCAAAAGAACGATCTATGCATAATGGCACCAAGGTCTCGGGACCTACTCCCGCCGCGACCAATGTATGGGCCAACTGGTTCGACTTTTTGTCCAATTCGGAATAGGTAAGCTGCTGATCATTAATCACTACGGCCTGAGCATTGGGCGTTTTTGCAACCTGCTCTCTGAACAAATCCAAGATAGAATCGTTTTCTGTATAGCTTACATTCGTGTCATTAAATTCTTGCAATTGGCTTTGTAATTGCTGCTCTTCGGCAAGCAATGAAGTGCTTTCCAATACCCCGGTAGGATTGTCGATAAATTGATCTAATATGCGCTTTATTTGATTGGTCAGTTGTGTTCCATAGGCTTCGGTGAAAACAGCGGTTGAATAAAAGAAATAGAATTTGAAAGAATGGAAATAATCATTTACATGAAGGGCGAAGGGAATATTATCGATCATGAAGTTCTTGTCGGCATCTATATCATTTTCCAATATCTCCTGCCCCGTACTTTCCATCTCATCAACAACCCAAAAATTCACATAGTTGAATGAAACGTCAAAAATGGGGTTACCTTCTGTTGTTCGTTCTCCCGTGATATCCAATATTTTGTTGAACGGAATACGTTCATGGTATTTGAGTTTTTTCAATTTCGCTTCTACAAAATCGATATATGCCGACCAGGTAAGCCCCTCAGGCATATTAATTCTACAGGGAACAGTGTTTAAGAAACATCCCATAAGTTTATCAGAATCTGGTACGAGCGGCCTATTGTTTGTTACCATGCCCGATACAATATCATTGCTATAGCTATAAAGCCTCAATAAGTATGTATATGCGGCAAAGCAAAGGTGCTTCACACTCGTATCATGCTTTTTTGCAATCTTCTCTAGCTTCTTTCTATAATCCAATCCCAAATCCAGACCAACCAATACCCTTTCATCTTCAAGGCCGGTAGACGGAAGTTCAAAGCGAGCATACCCTTCCAATTCTTGTTTCCAGTAAGTGGTATTCGCCTCTTTTTTGGATTCACACAATTCCCAAAAGATCTGATCTTTATAGCTGCATTGTAATGGTGTTGGTACGTAAGTGCTATCTTCTTCCAATTTTAAATAGATATTATTTAAATCGGTCATGAAGGTTTGTAAACTCCACCCATCTAGCATTGAATGGTGAAAGTCAAATAATAGATATTGATAAGAATCACTGATCTTGATAATCAACATCTCCCATATCAATGAGAAAGACATATCTGAATTTCTATGCCTTCTTTTATGTTGCTCATTCAGAATGTAATTGTCTTGCGCCTCTTTATCAAGATCAGTGATATCTACTAATTCAATCGTAGGTTTGATTTTCTTTAATATGATATGGGCAAAATTCTCTAAATCGTATATTTTGCGAAATGCCGCATTTTTGTCGGTAATTAATTCAACGGTCTTCTTGAATAATTCAAAATCAAATCCTTTATAAGGAAGGTCCCATAAACACTGTTCATGATAAGTGGTTTCCTTTGCTTCTTCGGTTTCTTCGTGGTCTTTTAATGAGTAAAAGACCATTCCCATTTCAATACCGTTCATAGGATACACTTCCTCAAAATGCTCGGGAAGATCGTTGTTCGCCTTATAGGTCTCTTGAAAGAGTTCTAATTCTGCCAAGGTTTCATCGTACAATTGCTGGTTCTCCTCAGTATTTTCCGAATCAAGCCGAAGCGTAAGCCCCTCAATTGTGGGACTCGAATAGATATCGGCTATCACTAGTGAAGCGTTTAGTTCCTGATTGATGTTAGAGATTATTTTGATTGCTTTTATCGAATCTCCCCCCAAACTAAAAAAGTCATCTTTTATCCCTACTTTTTTGGTTTCCAAGACTGCCTCCCATATCTGCGCTACCAAAATTTCCTGCGCTGTTGATGGGGCGATATAGGCATTGTCCGAACTGTACGATTTTAATTCCGGAAGTTTGGATAGATTTACCTTGTTGTTTGCCGTTAACGGAATCTCTTCTAATTTCACAAAGTAAGAAGGAATCATATAATAAGGCACCAACTTACCCAAATAGGACCTGATGTCATTGATGACCAGCTCTTCACTACTCGTAAAATAGGCACATAAATAGGCCCTTTCATCTTCGAATTCTTTGAGTACCACGACCGCATTCGAAATTGCCCTATGCTGTCCCAGGTGAAATTCTATTTCTCCTAGCTCAACTCTAAAACCGTTTAATTGTACTTGATTATCGACCCTTCCCAAGTACTCGAGTTCCCCATTTTTCAATAAACGGGCCAAATCTCCGGAACGATACATTTTCTCGCCCTTCCGAAACGGATTTGGCACGAATCGATCGGCGGTCAATTCTTCTTTGTTCAAATACCCACGGGTGACCCCTTTTCCGCCCACATAAATTTCACCAACAATCCCTTCCGGAACAATATTACCATCACAATCAAGTAAATACATTACATTGGTCGGTATCGGTTTTCCAATATTGCTGACATGGTTTTCGACCTCATCAGCTCCTATTTCTTTATAGGTGACATGCACGGTGGTTTCGGTAATCCCGTACATATTAATAAGTTTTACATGCGGATGGTCTTCTCTCCATGACTTTAATTTGCCAGGCGTAAGGGCCTCTCCGCCAAAAATGACGTACTTCAAGTCTTTAAGTACTATGTTCTTAGCCACACTTTCCGTAACCAATTCATAGAAAGACGAGGGAGTTTGGTTCAATACGCTCACCTTGTTGTTTGCGAGAATTTCCACGAACTTAGATGGGTTTCCTGCTTCCAACGGAGACACGATTACCACTTGCGCGCCGTAAAACAGCGCCCCATACATTTCCCAAACACTGAAATCAAAACAGTGGCTATGAAACATCGTCCATACATCTTTTTCGGAAAAACTGAACTGAAAATCATCATTGAACAAGAGGCGTACCAGATTCCCATGTTCGATCATTACTCCTTTTGGTTTGCCCGTGGTCCCCGAAGTATAGATGATATAACAAAGATCTTTGGGGCTATTTACATGGTCCAAGTTGGCAACCCTTCCAGAATTTTCAATCTGCTCGCTGTAGATACTGATAAGATCTTTTCCATCTAAAATCTCAGCATGCCTAGAAGCGGTAAGTACGGTTTCAATTTGACTGTCTTCCAGAATATAATCGATCCTATCTTGCGGATAGGTCACATCCAAGGGTAAATAAGCGCCTCCTGCTTTCAGGATGCCGAGCATACCGGCGATTAACTCAAAACTCTTTTCCATTAAGAGACCAACAATGCTATCGGGTCCTATGTTATTCTCACGTAGGACAGTTGCTATTTGATTTGCCCTGTTGTTGAGTTCTTCATAACTCATGTATTCATTTCCGATGGAAAGGGCTTTGTTTGTCGGCGTTTTTTTAACCTGGTCTTCAAACAATTGAACGGCCGTTAGCGAATCGGGGAACGCAACGTTCGTGAAATCGTTCAAAGTGACCAACTGATCCTCAGTAGCCTTGTCAAGAAGAGAAATATTGGCCAGCGGTATATTTTGATCTTCCCCTACTTGATCGATGATCGCGCAAAAGAAGTTGAAAAAGCGATTAATGGTCTCCCTCTTAAACAATTGGGTCTTGTACTCGAACGAACAATTGAACTCTTTGTCAGACGCGTCGACATGCATGATCAAATCGAACTTCGAAGTGGGAATGTTCAGGTCATATGGTTGAATATCTAGGTCATTATTCTGCAGCGACTCTTGTTGAATGTTATTGAATGCGATGAGCGTATTGAATAGTGGATTTAATTCATTTCCCTTACGGAGCCCCAAATCCTCGATCAGGTCTTCATATGGGTATTCCTGATTTTCAAAGCAAGCGATGGTCTTTGATCCCACCTGCATTAGATAGTCTGTAAAACCATCTGCACTTTTGGGCATTAAACGCATGGCGATGGTATTTACGAACATGCCGATGACCTTTCCCAAATCAGGATGTCTTCTACCGGCTACAGGCGTTCCGATCACCAAATCGTTTACCCCGGTCAGTTTGTATTGAAATACACTATAAAGGGCAGTGAAGATTGTAAATAACGAAATATTTGTTTTCTTTTTGAGGTCGTACAATACTTTCGACCTTGCCTGATTAATTTTGAAGTGGGCATGTTCGCCTTCAAATGAAATGGTATTCGTCTTTTTAAAATCAGCTGGCAAAACAGCTTCTTGGGTAAAACCAGTGAGTTCTTTTTCCCAAAACGACTTTTGAGTCGACAAATGCTGTTGGTATTTTTCACCATGGTACCATTCGGCATAATCCCTATACTGCACAACTGGACCAATCAAAGCCTCTCCTTGATATAGTTTCTGTAAATCATGAGTGAATATCTGGAACGAAAAACCATCAAAAATAATGTGGTGCAGATCGATTAAAAGGATAAAACGATTGGAGGTCAACTCAACCATCTCCGCTCTAAATAATGGCCCCTTTTGAAGATCGAAAGGTTGCGGAAAATCACGTATTATTGCCGCTAGCTCATCTTCTTTACATTTACGATAACCTAGATTAAATGTGTAGTCTTTTTCAAGTATTTGCACTGGGTTGCCCTCCGCATCAAGAACAAAACTAGTATGCAAACTCTGGTGCCTTTTAATCAAAGCTTTGAAAGCCTGGTCCAGTAAGTCCTTGTCAAGGTTTCCAACAATTTCAAGACCAAATGGCATATTATAAGCAGTGGAGTTCTTGGATAGCTCTTGTAGCACATAGATGCGCTTCTGAGAAGGTGTTAATTCTATAGGACCATTAGAAGCAGTAGGAATTGGTTCAAGCTTTACCTTCCTACCCTTACTCTTTTCCACAAAATCTATTATGGCTAGTTTGTTCGCTTTAATTTCATTCAACAAAGACGCATTATCAAAGTTGTTCGGAATTTTGAGCCTTAAATTGTCACCATTGACATTAATGCGGATACCTGATTTTTTTATTTCTAATAGTAACTTTTCCATTTTAATATCATTTATGTATTAACTCGATCAACAGTCTGCGTGCTAGAAACCATGACCGCCCATTATCGTAATGAATGAGAGTAATTTATGTTGGTTAGAATTTGTTTTGTAAATACACAGATAGGCAATGACGCCAGTATGTGCCAAAGGATTTTTTTGATACCTCACATGCTCTTTTGTGCTTAAAAGAGGGGCTTGGGTTTTGGTATGTACCTAACCGTCCGGCCCCTTTCTATCTCCACGAAAAAAATCGGATTATCGAGCGATCATCATATGATCGTTTCATCGAAGGTGCTTTCTTCTTTTTCCTCGTCGTCAATCCACATGTTTAAATCAATCAGTTCAGATAACTTTCGAACGGTTTTCAATTTGAATATTTCTTGTAGTTCAATTTGAATTCCGAAATGTTTATTGATCGCGGTTGTAATTTGAATTGCGATAAGAGAGTTTCCGCCAAGATCAAAGAAATCACCGGTTACACTTAATTTGCCATCTTCAAGTTTCAAGACTTCAGACCATATATCGACCAAGGTTTCTTCAATATCATTGACAGGCGCTTCATATTTTTCATTGCGTTTGACATTGTATTCTAGCAAACGATTTTTATCGATTTTTCCGTTTACGGTAAACGGAAATTCGTCTAATTCTACCCACAAGCGGGGTATCATATGATCTGGCAATAACGCTGCTAGTTGCTCATGAATAGTGTTCATATCCAAATGGGTCTCCAGACTTATAAAACCGACCAATTCTTTGGCACGCCCATTCCCCTCGCGAACAACTACACAACTATTTCGAATGCCGTTCACAGAGGCAAGTACACCCTCTATTTCTCCCAATTCAACACGGTAGCCTCTCAGTTTAATCTGGTTGTCTTTTCTACCATGGAACAACAAAATTCCATTCGGGGTCCACTCACCAAGGTCTCCCGTATTGTAGAACCTTTTCGTTGTACTGCCCGGAAGGGTAACGAACCGTTCCGTTGTTAGATCCGGCTTATTCAAATACCCTCGCGCAACCCCTTTGCCCGCCACATAAACAGTTCCTTGTACTCCTACGGGTACCGGTTGTAAATCATCGTTCAAGATGACTACTTCTGTATTGGCAATTGGCCTTCCGATAGGAATATTGGTACGCAGCTTGTCCTCCATAGATACTTCATAAGCAGAAACACATACCGCACATTCTGTAGGCCCATAAGCATTAAAATAACGGATGCCCCTTTTAATGACCTCAAAGGCCTTTTTAGCGTTTGCCGCCTCCCCGGCCGTAATAATACAGCGCAGCGATCGCAACGCATCTAAGGGCAACATTTCAAGATAACCTGGAGGAAAGGTTACTACAGATGTGTTGGTCTCAGCAAGAAAAGTGGTAAACAGTGCGGTATCTTTGATGACTTCCTCTTCTGGAATAGCTAAGGTAGCGCCACAGTATAACGCCATCATTATTTCAGATACCGAAGCATCGAATGCCACGGATGCGAACCATAATACGGTATCAGAACTTTGTACGCCAAACAGCTTTACCTGATCTAGAGACATGTTCACATTGCTACCATGTTCGATCATCACTCCCTTCGGATGTCCCGTAGACCCTGAAGTGTAGATCACATACGCTAGGTCGCTCGGGGAGATATTGGTATTGAGATTTGCTTTTTCCTCTTTACTGAAATCTATTTTAGCATAATCGATTATTTTCGCCCCCGGTACATTTACAACCGACTCATCATCCGCAATGACCAAGGCAGACAGACCACTATCCTCTCCAATATAATTGATACGATCAATGGGATACTTCGGGTCGATCGGTAAATAGGCCGCCCCTAGCTTCAGGATTGCCAAAATCGACAGCAATGTCGCATCCGATTTTGGGATTAAAACACCTACGATATCTCCTTTGGCAATTCCGTATTCTTTTTGAAGGCAACGGGCCAACTGATTTACTTTTTCATTCAATTCATCATACCTGTATTGTTTTGATTTAAAGGTTGCCGCAATATTTGAAGGTGTTTCGGCTACTTGTTTTTCAAAGATGTCGACAATTGTACTTTCATCAGGAAAAGAACTGGCAGCCGGATTGAAGGATGACAGTAACTTTAATTCCCGATCTTCTAGTATCTCAATATCAGCAATAGTGGTCGCCGTATCATTACAAACAGCTGTAACAATTGAATTGAAATAGGTAACAAACCTTTCTACCGTTTTCTTCTTAAACAGCTTGCTGGCATATTCTAAGCGTACGCTTATTTCATCTTCGGTTTCAACCACGACCATTGTAAGATCAAACTTGGAAACCTTATAATTTACGGTATGCGACTCTACTGTAAAATCTGAAATTTCAAGTGCATTAATGTCTTCTTTTTGAAAGGTGAAAAACACATCAAATAGTGCATTTCTACTTAGGTTGCGTTCTATATTAAGCGTGTCTACTAAATCTTCATACGGATATAGTTGATGATCAAGGTCCTGAGAATTGTCTTGCTGCACCTGTTGTACGAACTTTTTGAAAGTGGTGGCACCCTCTAACTTATTCCGCATTGGAAGCGTATTGATGAACAAACCTGCGATCGTCTCTAAATCTTTATGCGGCCGCCCTACCACGGGAGTTCCGATTACGATGTCGTTCTGATTCGACAATTTGTACAACAGCACATTGTACATTGCCAGAAACAACGTATACATGGTTAGACCTTCCGACTGCGCCAATTTTTTCAATTTAGCCACCTGCGCCTTGTCAAATTCCAAAAGGCAACTTTCACCTTGATCTGTTCGTTTGGACGGTCTTTGGTAGTCATACGGCAACTCGAGGGTGGGAACTTCTTCAGAAAACTTGTTCAACCAATATTCTTTATGCTTTGCAATCTCCTGTTGTTGTTGCTCGCCTTCTTGCCAAACAAGAAAATCTTTGTACTGTATACGTAGCTCCTCAAGTTCTTCCCCCTTGTACAAAGAAGCGAAGTCTTTTAAAATGATATTGTTATTCACCTCATCTGTTACGATATGGTGACAATCCATAAGGATTACATGTTCTTTCTCAGAAATTTTAATAAGCCCTAATCGCAATAAAGGGGATTGGCTTAAATCAAAAGGTTTGATAAATTCTTGTACCGTGCTATCGAGGTCTTCTCCCAATGCTAAATGATGCATTGAAAATTCAACTTCAGGCAATACACGTTGCACAACCTCACCATCTACCAATTCAAATATAGTGCGAAGGCTCTCATGTCTTTGAACAAGTTTCTTAAAGGAGCTTTCTAATTGGTCTATGTCCAAATCCCCTTTAAAAGTAGCCGCCATTGGCACATTATAAGCTACAGATTCCTTATCGAATTCGTAAATGAAATACATTCGCTTCTGAGAAGGAGATAATGGATAATAATCGCGTTTCTGGGCTGCAGGAATTTGCAAATGATCTACAGTAACCGATTCGGATATGAGTTTCCCCACATGCAAAATTGTCGGGTTCGTCATAATTTCCTTAAGTGAAATCTTCACCTTAAACTCTTTGTTAATACTATTCGCCAAGAATACCATACGCAACGAATCACCCCCAAAATCAAAGAAGCTACTGGTAACCCCTATTACTTCTGCATCTAGTTTTAGGACTTGAGCCCATATATTTACAAGTTTTCGTTCTAGTTCGTTGCTTGGAGCCACATACCCTATTTCACGATCAATCTCATGATCAGGAAGTGCTTTCTTGTCTATTTTACCATTGGCGTTTAACGGAAATGCCTCTAGTTGCACATAATAGGAAGGTACCATATACTCCGGTAAAAGTTCAGAAAGATACGCTCGCATTTCAGAAACCGCTACCGCTTTTTTCGACTGGTAGTAGGCCACCAGGTGTCTTTCGTTTCCTACTTCCTTGGCCAAAACCGTGCTATCATCTACCAACTCATGCGCGTTTAGCTGAAACTCTATTTCTGAAAGTTCTATACGATACCCACGGAGCTTTACCTGATTGTCTTTTCTTCCAACGAATTCGAGGTTACCATCAGGCATCCATTTGACCAAATCGCCTGTTTTGTATACGTTAGTACCTTTTCGGTATGGGTTCTCTACAAACTTGCTGGCTGTAAATTCGTCATCATTTAGGTACCCGAGCGATAAACCGTCACCCCCAATATGAAGTTCCCCAACAACCCCAACACCACATAACTTGGTATTTGCGTCAAACACATAGGCGGTTGTATTGGAAAGTGGTCCGCCGATCGGAACTATTTGTCCGGGTCTTTCATTAATCGCATAGTAGGTTGCATATACCGTCGTTTCAGTAGGACCATAACAATGAATCATCCTTTCAGGCCCTAAGGCGTCATAGGCATTTTGCACATGCTTTATTGAAACGCGCTCACCGCCAAAGAGTACCTTTCGCAATGGTGCTAAGCCATCTAGCTCGGTGTCTACAAAAACGTTGAACAAAGCAGTGGTCATAAAGGCAACCGTCAGCTCGTTTTCTTTGATCAAGTCGGCCAACCCCTTTAAATCCGAAGCTAATTTCTTATCGATCAGATAAAGTGTTGCGCCTTTCAGCAAGGAGCCGAATATGTCGTATACCGATCCATCGAAAGCTACGTTCGACCATTGTAAGACCCGATCCGTATGTTTTATGCCTATTGGTCCCCTATCTTGTACCAGTTTCACCACACTCTTATGGCTTACCAAAACTCCTTTGGGCCTACCGGTACTTCCCGAGGTATAAATAACATAGGCCAAATCTTCGGATGTCATTTTATAAGATAATTTTACAAGCGACTGCTTGCTAATCATCTTCTCATCCTTATCAAATAAAATAGTAGATACATTCGAAAACGACTTTGCAATTGTTTCGGTGGTCACTAGCAAGCTTATACCTGAATCTTCTACAATGCTATCGATTCGATTTACGGGATACAATGGATCGATAGGCAGGTATCCCCTACCCGATTTTAGTATTCCCAAGATACCAACAACCATTTCTATTGAACGGTTTACACAAATACCGATCAATGTGGATTTTTTCTTATCTCTTTTATTGATGTACCTAGCAAGTTGAGTAGAGCGTTGATCTACTTCAGTATACGTAAGTTCCTTTCCTTCGAAAACCAATGCCACCTTATCGGGGTTTGTTGCCACCTCTGAGACAAACAAGTCAATAATCGATTTTTCATTATCATAAGGGGCATCGGTACTGTTAAAGGTTACAAGTTGTTGGGTTACCGCTGCTTCCGGTAACATCTGAACATCTTTTAATAGGGTATTTTTATTCTCTAAAAGCTGTTCGATCATGCAACTAAAATAGGTCCCGAAACGAGTGATGGTAGCTTCTTTGAACAATTCACTTCTGTAAGTGAAATTCAATGTAAGTTTATCCTCCACGTCTTGCACGGTCAAAATCAGATCAAACTTTGCCAAAGGGTATAACCCTTCATAAGGCAACATTTGCAAGTCTGTATCTATCGTGGTGATCCGTTCCGTATCTGAATAATAGTTCATGAATACATCGAACAGGGCATTTCTAGTAGCATCCCTTTCTATATTTAAGGTATCCACTAGATCTTCATAGGGATATAGCTGATGATCCAGATCTTTCGAGTTGCCTTTCTGTACCTGCTTGACAAATTCTTTAAAGCTCATATCCCCTTTAAGGCTATTCCGGATCGGTAAGGTATTAATGAACACTCCCGTTATCGTTTCTAAATCAGCATGTCGTCTCCCTGCCACCGGAGTACCGATTACAATGTCTTCCTGATTCGACAACTTATGTAACAGTACATTGTATAGCGCTAAAAATAGTGTGTACATGGTGAGGCCTTCCGACTTTGCCAACTTTTTCAGTGACGCTGCTTGGGAATGGCTTATTTCAATCTGGCAATTCCCACTTTCATCATTCAATTTTTTAGGTCTTGGATAGTCGTACGGTAATTCTAAAGTAGCAAGCTCGTTCGAGAACTTGTTCAACCAGTACTCCCGATGCTTGGCAATTTCCTGTTGCTGTTGCTCACCTTCCTGCCAAAGCACATAATCTTTATATTGGATTCGCAATTCGGGTAGTGATTCTCCTTTGTAAAGCGCTGCAAAATCTTTTAGGAGAATTGCATTGGTCACTTCATCAGAACTGATATGATGACAATCCAGTACGATAATATGTTCCTTTTTTGAAACTGGAACAAGTCCTACCCGTACCAATGGTGATCGGCTCAAATCAAAAGGTTTAATGAAACTATGAATGGTATCGATTGGTTGTTTCGCTTTTTTCAGATGATTGATTGTGAAATCAACTGTTGGCAGCACACGCTGCACCAATTTCCCATCGACCAATTCGAACACCGTACGAAGACTCTCGTGCCGTTGTATTAATTTTTGAAAAGCCCTTTCTAAGCGTTCTTTGTCCAATACTCCTTTTAAAACAGCGGCCATCGGTACATTATAGGCTATCGATTCGGTATCGTATTCATAAATAAAGTACATGCGCTTTTGAGAGGGCGACAAAGGATAATAATCGCGGGATTCCGCTACCGGAATCTGGAAATGATCCACCGTAACCGATTTTGCGATAAGAGCACTCAAGTTCGCCACGGTTGGGTTCGCCATAATCTCCTTGAGCGAAAGTTTCACTTCAAATGCCTTATTGATACTATTTGCCAAGAATACCATGCGCAGTGAATCACCGCCGAACTCAAAGAAACTATTATTAACGCCTATGACATCTTCTTCCAACTTCAATACTTTGGCCCACATGGCGACCAGTTTCGTCTCTACTTCGTTCCTCGGCGCTACATGGCCGTCTTCCCGGCTTATTTCATGATCTGGCAACGCATTTTTATCAATCTTACCATTGGCAGTAAGTGGGAATGATTCCATGTGCACAAAATAAGATGGCACCATATAATCGGGTACCAATGCCGACAAATAATCTCGTATTTCAGAAATACTTATGGCCTCATTGGATTGGTAATATGCGACCAAGTGCTTTTCCCCTTCCAGTTCTTTTGCCACAATGGTGCAACCTGCTACCCGCTCATGGGTATTCAATTGGAACTCAATTTCCGAAAGTTCTATGCGGTACCCTCTTAGTTTAACCTGATTGTCTTTTCTACCAACAAACTCCAAATTGCCATCGGGCAACCACCGGGCCATATCTCCGGTACGATATACCTTGTCTTCCCATGGTATCCAATTCGTATCAAAACGCTCGGTAGTGAGTGGTTCATCGCCAACATACCCCAATGCCAAGCCATCTCCGGCAATGCATAATTCACCGGTTACCCCTGCGGGCACCAGCCTGCCAAGATTGTCTGTAATATACACTCGCTCATTTGGTAAAGGCTTCCCAATCGGAATACTCGTATAATTCTTTAGCTCATCAGGGATGATCTTATAGGCCGTTGAATCGACGCAGGTTTCGGTAGGGCCGTAAAAATTATATAGTTGAGTCGCTGTTCCAAATTTGCTCAAGAAACCATTGACCAATCCTTTTGATAAGGATTCCCCGGCCAATATCCAGCTTGATAAGGTTGTTAGCACCGGTGAATCTTCAGCGGCATTCAAGACCATCCCTAAATGGGTTGGTGTACCGTCGGACAGGTCTATTTTGTTATCGTTGTAGAAAGACAGCAGTTTAGCACCGTCTTTTCTCGTCTCATCATCTGTAATATACAAGCTGTGCCCCTGTAACAACGCACCAAATATTTGTTGCACCGAAGCATCAAATGCGTAAGACGCCAACAAGGCTACCTTCAAAGGCTTGCCTTCGTACACATCGTATACGCGCTCAGACAACCCTTTTACCAGATTCATGACTCCCCTATGGTCCATTTTGACCCCTTTCGGATTGCCCGTTGATCCCGAGGTAAAGATACAGTAGGCCAAATCGCCAGAATGGGTTACCAAGGCTACATCGGTACCAGCTTGCGCATCAATTTCTTTCGCTGAAATGGCGCTAACGGGAAGGTAGGATGAATATTGCTCAACATTTTGTTCCTGTGTTAATAGGAATACTGCCCGGCCTTGGTTCATCATATAGCCTATACGCTTTTCGGGAAGACTAGGATCTAACGGCAAGTACCCTGCACCCGTCTTTAAGATACCCAATATGCCCACGATCATATCTATGGAACGATCAAGCATTAGTCCTACCAAATTACCAGGAACAATTCCCCTATGGATCAGGTAGTTCGCGATTTTATTGGCACGTGTATTGAGTTCGCCATACGTTAAGGTTTCATCACCAAAACGAAGCGCCACTCTTTCAGGGCTGTTCGCTACCTGCTGATTGAACATTGTATTCAAGCTGCCCTTCATATCGTAGGGAGCGGAAGTAGCCGTGTACGATTCAACCAATTGT
This sequence comes from uncultured Flavobacteriaceae bacterium, assembly GCA_938020445.1. GTDB lineage: Bacteria > Bacteroidota > Bacteroidia > Flavobacteriales > Flavobacteriaceae > Pelagihabitans. The sequence goes on from CALIIC010000028.1 coordinate 55,442, forward strand.
TGCTCCTCCATAGGGGTAAGTACATTGATTTCCCCTAATTTAACCGTTACATTTTGAATGATTTCACTAACAATGTTCTTAAAGTTTCCAATAAAGCGTTCAATCGTTTCTTGGGCAAACAGATCAGTTCGATAATCGAGATTGAAGCTATGTTGCCCATCATCTTTTACTACTACTTTTAAGCGAAGGTCGAATTCAGAAGTCGTCGTCGGGAATTCAATATCCTTGATACTAAAATCAGGAAATGTAACATCGCCCAAGGAGAAATTGAAGTACTCGAACATCACATCGAATAACGGGTTCCTAGTCAACTCCGGAGAGACATTCAATTTATCAACCAAGCGTTCAAAGGGATATTCTTGGTTGGCAAAACACTGTAGGATGCCTTCTTTAAAATTGGCCAAGTACTCCTCAAAACTTTCTTCCAAAGTGACCTTGCTTCGCAATGGTAAGGTGTTTACGAAAACTCCCATGATCTTTTCTAGGTCCGATCGCTGTCTTCCCACCACTGAGCTACCCACCACTATGTCTTCCTGATTGCTCAATTTTGACAACAGTACATGGTATACGGCCAGCAAAAGGGTGAACATGGTGGTTTTTTGCTCTAGGCAAATACCTTTCAAGGCCTCATTTTCTATTTGAGAAAGTTCAAAATTGATAGAGGATGCGTTGAAATTTGAGACCGTGACCCTAGGGAGATCAGCCGCGAGGCTTAAGGGCTTTGGTACGGTCTCAAATTGACTCAACCAAAATTCTTCTTGTGTATCCAGCTCTTCTAAATATTCAGTACCCTGCTGCCATTCCGAATAGTCTTTATAGGATATCGTTGGTGCCTCTAACTCACTTTCGTTATAGAGGGCAACAAAATCCTCGATGATCAGTCCAAAAGTGACTCGGTCAATAATGATATGATGAATATCGGTAACTATGAAAAAGCTATTGTTCGGTGTTTTACAGATGCCCGCTCTAAACAATTCTGGCCGGCTCAAATCAAACGGCCGTTGAAAGGCCTTCATGACACTTTCAACAGATGGGTTTTCAATTTCGAGCACCTCCAAGGCAAAGGAAGTCCCATCATGTATTTTTTGAACAGGTAAACCTTCCACAAGGTGAAAAGAAGTTCGTAAATTTTCATGTCTTTGGATAATGCTTTTGAAAACTTCTTCGCAAAGCACCGTATTTAGATCGCCTTCTACTTCAATTACCGCCGGCACGTTGTACGTTAGTATTTCCGGCGCCATTTGGTTTAAAATATAGAACCTTCTTTGGGCATCCGATTGCGGGTAGTACTCTTTTTTAGGGGCTGGCTGTATTGCTACGAATTCGTTTTTCGAAGCTTCCTCGATTAAATTTAATTGATAGATGAAACTGGTGTTCTTAAATATTTGACGTATGTCTATCGCGACATCGAATCTTTTTTGAATCTTCGATATCAATTTGATAATGCTCAAGGAATCGCCGCCCAATTGGAAAAAATCGTCTTGTAATCCAATCTCGAAACCAAAGAGCTCTTCCCAGATTTTAGCCAATGCTTTTTCTACTTCTGTAATTGGTGCAACAAAGGGAATATCAGATACCCGGTTGCCCTTGCTCACTGTTTCGGTTTCTTCTTCCTCAATGGCCATCGCAATATTTTGGAACTTTTCTTTAAGTGCCGAAAAATCAATCGGTGAAACTACAATTTGCGCCTCATCGTTATTGACGGATAACAAGCGATCGAATACTTTGCGCCCGTCCCTAACGTTTATAGAGGTATTGCTAATGTCATCCCCGATCTTATCCATTTTAAGAAATGATCTTTCCTGGAAATCGGCCCCATCGCCTTCCATATCCCAATAACTGAAGTTAAAGGACATCCATTTTGTTTCCTCATTTAAATTACTTTCATTGGTCACAAATGAATCTACATACTGGTTTGAGGCGGCATAACCAACCATTCCCAAGCCACCTAATACAGACGAAAACGAGGACATAACCGCGGCAAAATCCAAAGAGTTTTGATCGATCAAGGTTTTTAACACTGATAAGCCTTTCACTTTCATAGGTAAGTGATAGAGTAATTGTTCGTTGCTCATGGTATTCACCAAATCAAACGAAACGTTATCGATATCACCTACTGAATAAAAAACCCCTTCAATAGATCCATAGTGCGTCTCAACAGCTTGAAACAAGCTCGTCATTTGCTCTAAGGAAGTCGAATCTGCCTGCATTAAAGAGACCTGCCCCTTGGCATCGTTCAACTTTTGAAGCCGTATTATTTTTTTACTAATGTTGTTGTCCACTCCATGTTCTTGGATCCATTGTTCCCACTCGTTCTTTTCGGGCACTTTTGAACGGCCAACCAAGACAATATTCGATTCAAAATTCTCCAGAATATATTGGGTAATCGTAAAACCAACATCTCCCAAACCGCCTACAACGATATAAGTGCCTTCATTTTTGATGTACGATTTGCCAGTTTCCGATTTCTGAATCGGATAGGGCTCATAGGTCTCGCTCCAACGGTATTTACCCCTATAGCTGACAATACTATCTGTCGCATACAGTTCATGATTTATCGCCTTGTAAAACCCACCGCTCTGGTTTTCGTAAGCCGCTTGATCAATCTCGATCAATCTACAATTGATATTCGGGTTTTCTTGAGGAACAATTTTGGTAGTTGAAATGATACCAGATTTCTCGGGGGTAATGGTTTCAGTACCGAACACTTTGAAAAGACCACTAGAAATTGCAATATAATCGAGTTTTTCAAGGGCGTTCTTTGTCTTATTGACCGATTGGAACAGGGCAATGGTCCTTTCGAGTACTTTGTTTTCTTTTCCTTCCGAAATACTGGTAAAATCAAGTATTGTATCTAAAACGACCTCTTCACTGTCAAGTTTTTTAAACAAGCGTAACAGCGCTTCTTTTTTATTGTAATTCAGTCGGTAGCTATACTTACCAATTTCTTCGAATTCGGTACCGTACGCTACTTGGATCACTTTATGTTCGTTTCTTGACAAACGATTGGCAACTTCTTCCGATTGGTTCCTATCCAAGATCAATATGGTACGGCTTTCTTGCAATTGGTCTTCACTAAGCGCCAACGGTTTCTTTTTCCAAGAAGGCACATAAAACCAAGAAGAAACATCCTCTTTTCTAGTCAGTTCGTTTGATGCAACGGCATCGGCAACAATGGCGCCGGTCTTTAAACTATAGGCCAAGCCTTCGAAAGGATAGGTAGGCAATGAAAGTTTGATTCTTTTTTTATCCGCGTGAAAAGCCCTCCAATCAACAGCACCGCCATACTCCCAAATTGAAGCCAATGCCTTCATAAGATGGGTATGATCCGAGACGTTTACATCATCGTTCTTTTTGCGATTTTCACTTCGCGATAGGCTAACATGACTTACCGCCTTATCCGAATCCAACGCTCTCTTTACAAGAATGCCCAAGAAATTCCCCACGCCCAACTCTAGGTAAATAGCATCGTTCTCTTTTTCTACAAGCGTATTTACAACCTTCGAAAAATCGACCGTTTCGGCGAGGTGTTTGATCCAGTAATCGGTGGTGGTGTATTCTTCATTACACCAATCGCCCGTTACATTACTTACCATTGGTATGGTAGGCGTATTGATCGTGAATTCTGACAATATCTTTGTAAACTCCTCGATAATGGGATTCATTTCAGCAGTATGTACCGCGTATTTGTCCAAAATATCCAGAACCAAAATATCATCCTTTTTGAGGGCATCGGTCATTTTTTGGAGATTATCCTTATGACCCGCAACTACCACGGATGCTCCGTTGTCAATGGCAATCGATACACCTTCTTCAAAATAGTCTTCAATTTCCTTTTTTGGCAAGGGTATCGCGAACATTCCGCCGGTATCCAGGGTATTGATCAGACGGCCTCTTTCAATTAATATGGCCAATACATCCTCAAGACTAAAAACGCCCGCTATACAGGCGGCCACGTATTCCCCCAAACTATATCCAATGGTCGTGTTGGAAACAATCCCCCATGATTGCAATAACACGGCCATCGAATATTCAAAGGAAAATACCATCAACTGCGGATTTAGAAAATCGGCAGGAATTTCCATTTCCGTATCCCCATACATCATTGTTTTGAAATCGGTTCCCGTTTTCGCGGCTATGATTGAAAAACAATTATCCATTGCCAATCTAAAGGCGCTTTCTTTGGTGTAGAGGTCTTTTCCCATTTTGGGTGAAAAACCGCCCATTCCAGGAAACATAAAAACAAGGTTGGGGTATTCTTTTCTTTCGATTGCCTTTTGTTCTTTCGCCAAGGCTTCTTTTAATTCAATCGCATCCTTGACAACAAAGGCTTTTCTATATTTTAAATGTTCTCTGCCCGTTTGAAGTGTGTAGGCTAAATTGGCCACATCAATATCGGTATTGCTTTCAATAAACCCCGCTAGGTTCTTCGAAAGCGAGTTCAAGGCCGAGGGAGTGTTGGCCGACAAGCAAACTACGGAATGCTTATCGTCTTTTTCAGGCGTTTCGATAGCCGGAGCTTTTTCTAAAACAATGTGCACGTTCGTTCCCCCAATTCCAAAAGAGTTGATACCAAGACGCAAGGGAAACTGTGGATTTTCAAGCTTTATCGGCTCGTTGTTTACGAAAAAGGTGCTATTTGATTGTGTTAATTCTGAATTCGGGTTTTTAAAATTAAGGGTTGGGGGGATGGTAGCATGCTTTAGCATTAAACATCCTTTTATAAAACCTGCGATACCAGCTGCAACGTTCAAATGCCCAAAGTTCGATTTAACACTTCCTATGGCGCATGAAAAATCTTCTCCTACCCCTTTAAAGGCATCTTTTAAGGCATTGATTTCAATTTTATCCCCTATAGTGGTTGCACTTCCATGCCCTTCTATATATGAAATACTCTCCAAGGGCACCTCGGCCATTTGAACCGCTTTTAAAATCACATCAGATTGGCCTTTTACGCTGGGAGCCGTGTAGCCCACTTTTCTGTTACCATCATTGTTCGTGGCCGAACCTTTAATAATTGCATGAATATTGTCACCATCTGCCAAGGCATCTTCCAATCTTTTTAAAACCACGGTACCAGCACCATCGCTCCAGATTGTACCTGTGGCTTCCACATCAAACGAACGCGTATGGCCATCTTTTGACATGAACATGCCCGATTCACTCGTATATCCTGATTTATAGGGTAATGAAAGGGATACCCCTCCCGCCAAAGTAACATCGCACTTACCGGTCAATAAACTTTGGCATGCCATATCTATGGCCACTAAGGAGGTAGAACATGCTGTATAGACGGTTTGACTGTGTCCATGTAGGTCAAGCAAGTAAGACAATCGGGTACTAATAAAGTCTTTGTCGTTTGATATTAAGGAGGAGAACTGTTCGGAATGTAGATTCCCAATTTTTTTAAAGCATTCCATTTGCCAGTTGAAATTAGGAGCCCCTCCAACAAAAACACCCGTGTTGTTATCCTTATCCCCAAAATTATACCCCGCATCTTCCAACGAATTGTAAGCGCACTGCAATAGCACCCTAAACTGTGGGTCTAACACATTTGCTTCGGTAGGGGATATTCCGAAAAAAGAGGCATCAAAATACTCCGCGTCTTTAATGAGCCCTTTGGCCTTCACGTAATTAGGGTCTGACAGTTCTTTTTCCTGAACACCATACTCCAGAAGTTCATCATCTGAAAACCTAGAAATAGATTCTTTTCCAGTGGTAAGGTTATCCCAAAATTCATGAATATTTGAGGCTCCTGGGAATTTACATGCCATTCCTACAACGGCAATCTCTAGTCCCGTAAATTCTTGTTTGTCCATAATCTTGTATCGTTTAGTCGTTCCTAATTAAGTGCGTGTTTTGAGAAGACACTGGCAAACTAGAGCGGTAACTCCTGTATTTTTGCCCGTATCCTTAAATTTTAGTTCTCCTTGGTATCGAAAAGTATGGGTGCCGCAAGTAGCGTGAACACCTTTTTTCACGAATAGTTCCAATAAAATTGTCCCGTTTGAAAGGGGTCAAATGCTATTGGTACTTTTGAAGTAGTCTGATTTTTTCAAAAAATTGTAAGAGGTACTTGGGTTCTCTTTTCTACAGTTTTTTTGGTTCGAGACCGTCAATGATCCTGTTAAAACTTCCTCTTCGAGGAATCGTATTCCGCTACGAAGAGCTCGTTTTTTGTGTTTGTGATGCGCTCACCGTTTCTTGGTGAGAAGTATTAATGTACCGAAGATTTCAACAATCTCCCCATGCGCGCTTTTGCCGAGTTCCTGCCCCGTTCATTGGCGCTTTTTTCAATGGTCGCAGTTGTATCGCCAGCTGTATTTTTCAGCACATCTGTGTATACATATTCAGCCAGTTCTTTGGTATTTGTATGCTTAAAAAGCACTACATCGTCTATTTTTTCCATAAAGATTTCTTCCAAAGAAATTTTAAGTTGAACCGCTTTGATGGAGGTAATTCCCAAATCAAAGAAGTTAGTGCCAATATTCACGTCATCGATACCTGTAATTTGCTCTACGACAGGAAGGATCCTAGCCTCAATTTGTTGCAGATTTAGTTTCTTTAAATCTGCCTTGATCAGATTTATACTTGCATCATAATCCTTCAAGAAGTCGTCGTATGAGCCCTTTAGGAAATTATCGCGAAGCAAGTACCGTTGTGGTTTTCCACTAGTCGTTTTATGAATCCTATCTACTGCGATTACCTTGCGGACGGGAATTCCTAATTTGAGGCTTATGTGCCTTTTAATCTGCATAGTTAACGGAATAAACTCCTTAACGGGGCCCTTGTATAAAACAAAGACAAAAACCTCATCGGTGTGTGCCTTTTCATTAAACACATTGCAAGAAATTGCTTGTTGAAATTTGATTCCTTCCAACTCCTCCAACAAGGTATCCAAATCATTGGGGAAATAATTTTGACCATTAATGAGGATCATTTCTTTTTCCCGTCCTGTAATGACCAGCTGCTTGTTATGAATAAACCCTATATCGCCGGTATTCAACCAACCATCTTCGGAGATGGTATTTTTCGTGGTAACCGGATCGTTATAAAAGCCTTTTGTTACCGCTTTGCTTCGTAACTGAATATAACCGAGGCGTTCATTCGGTAGTTCTTCATCATTCTCATTGGTTATCTTAATTTCTGTCCCATCGAAGGTGCCGGCGTTCGCGAAGGAAGCTACACTGTCGGATTTGGTTTCCGAAAGGACAATTTCGTCCCCAATATTAAGGCTTCCCCGATCTAATAAATATTCGTCGCGTCGCTGTTCTTCCTTATGACAAAGGGAAACCCCCAATACGGCCTCGGCCAAACCATAGCCAGGGCTGATCGATTTTTTTGACAATCCCTGAGGAGCAAACGCCGTTAAAAAGTTTCTACAATCTTCCATAGAAACCGGTTCGGAACTATTGAGTATGATTCGCAATTTGTCCAAAGCCAATTGGTCGAATTTAATTCGCTCCAGATTGTCCAAAATTAAGCGGTAGCCAAAGTTGGGAGATCCCGAAATCGTAATTTCGTGCTTTGATAAGCTCTCGACCCACAGCTCCGGAAAAGTCAGGAACAGGGTTGGTGGCATCAAAAATTGCGGGGCGTTCGAGAGTAAGGGGAGTATATGAAAGAATACCAACCCCATATCATGCGTTAAGGGCACCCACCCTAAAAAGCGATCCTTATCACTAATTCCCAAATGTTCCAGGTAATTATTGATGTTGTATAGAATGGCTTCCTGTATATTCATGACCCCTTTGGGAAAGCCTGTAGAACCTGAAGAAAATTGAATAAAAACAAGATCCGATGGGTCTGACTCCAAGGGAACGGCTCTTTTAGACATTTTCAAATCATCGTAGCTGATCAATTTGTCGAGCATTTCGCCGAACACTTCTTGATCTTCCTTAAACTTTTGAAAATAGTCTTTAAGGGCCAAGTTGTCGGTAATAACGTAGGGGTTCTTTAGAATTCGCCATACCCCGCAAATCTTCTTAACCGTATTCGAAGCTGCAGCGTATGCAACGGGAACAGGTATAATTTTCCCCAGAATACAGGCCCAGAACGTAATGACAAAATTCTTGTTCGATTCAAATTGAAACACCAATTCGTCACCTGGGTTCAACCCCATCTCTTGTAAAGCGTTCAGTTTATAGGACGCCTCCAAGAAGAGTCTCTTATACGATAGATGTTCGATGGAATTACGTCCTTCTATGAACGTAATTCCAGTTTCACTATCCGATTTGATGTTCTCCCTAAAAATTTCCTGAATTGTCGATTCCATTGTCTCTTGCTTAGTTTTATATATTGTTATAGTACCGCCTCGTTCATTGAGGTGTTAACGATTTTCTCTATAATTATCTTAGACAATTGTCTCAAATTAGGGCCCGAGGTAAATTCCATAGGGGATAATTCAACGGCTAGTTTGTTGTTGATACCCCTAATCAGTTGTACCGATAAAATCGAATCGACTCCCAAGAAATTGATCCCCTTGTCTGCCGGTATGCGATCTTTTGGCATTTTTAGAATTTGGCTCAGCTCGTCGGTCAATAAAGCGATCAATAACTCCTGTTGTGGTGTTGGGTCGAGCGTTTTTAAGGCATTCAAGTTTGCAATCTGCTCTTCGGTCAACTGACTACCGACCCCCACATTTTCCTGTATCAATTCTTCGAACAAGGACGTCTTACTAGTCTTAAAGGATTTCTCCAACACTTTCCAATCCACATCAAAGAAGCCGATTTGAGTAGGTCGTTTGCGTACAATTGCTTCCAGGGCGATCAGCACCTCTTCGTTGGTAAAGCTTCTGATACCAGATTCCATTACCATTTTCTTCAGGTTCTCATCCCGTGCAATTACACCCGATTGTCCCAAAATACCCAGATTAATCGTTGTTGCAGGCAAACCTTGGCTTTTGCGAACAAAGGCAAATGAATCCAAAATAGTATTTGCCACAACATAATTCGCCTGTCCCATATGCCCAATGAGCGATGAAAGGCTAGAGAACATTACAAAGCAATCTAACGCATACTTGCTACTAAGGTTGTGGAGGTTCATGGCACCATCGACCTTTGGCTTTAATACCTTTTTAAACCGGTCATCGTTCATATCCAACAAGAAACCATCATCAAGTACCATAGCACAATGGAATACACCGGCCAATGGAGGCAGTAGCTTCTCCATTTCAGCATACACCTTCGACATGCCTTCCAAGTCCGCTACGTCTACCCCGAATACCAAGATGTTTGCACCCTTTTTCCTAAGGGCATCTATCTTGGAACGTACTTCCGGGTTTTTATCCCCGCTTCTGCTTAGCAATACCAAGTTTTGTGCGCCCTTATCGATCATCCACCCGCCTATTTCCAAGCCAAGTCCTTTCGTACCACCTGTAATCAGGTACGTTCTATCTGCTTTAAAAAGTGCTTTGTTGCGGTGCTCTATTTCGATCGACTGATCTTTAAAATCGATTACGGCATTTCCAATATACGTACCTTGTTCAATACGTTCGAAGGCTTCCCCAATATTGGTTGGACTAAACGCTTGGGTGGGCAATGGAGCCAACCTAGCATCCTCTAAATATGTTCTCACATCTGCCAATAAATTAGAAATCACCTGAGGCCTTTCCTTACTTAACTGATCAATATCGATCGAGATAAAGGAAAGGTTCTTGCTGAAAATTTTCATTGACATAGGTTTGTCGGCAATGGCATTCCGTTTGCCTATTTCAAGATACACACCATAAGGAGCCAAAACAGATAGACTTTGGTTCAAGGTTTCGTTGGTCACAGCCCCCAGAATAACATCAACTCCCTTCTCTTCGGTTATATCAGAAATTTCGTTTGAGAAATCAAGTCCTTCTGAATTAAAAACATACGATACTCCCAATGTTTTCAAATACGCCTTTTGCTCTTCCGTACTTGCTGTGGCAAAAATCTCTGCGCCAACCAGTTTTGCATAGTTCACCGCTGCCAAACCAATGCCATCATAGGCATTGTGGATAAGTACTTTTTCGCCCTTTCTTAGGTTGGCCTTGTCCCTTAAACAGTATAGGGCCGTTAAGTAGGGAGTAATGAGGTGCGACTCATTATTATCTAAACCGGTCGGGCATAGCGCTGCGAGGTTTTCGCTTACCGTCGTGTACGATCTAAAAGCTCCCTTACTCAAAGCGATAACGCTATCGCCTACAGCAAATTTGGTCACATTTTCACCCACTTTGGTTACGATTCCTGCACAGTCAATTCCTATTTTATCCTCGCTATAGGTCCCTTCAAAAGCTTCCGTAGAAATTTTTCTAGTTACTTTTAAATAGTCCTTCTGATAAACCCCCGCATTTTGAATCAATATTTCAATTTCGCCTTCTTCAGGCTCCAAACGTTCGGTTTCAGCGAAATGAAGGTTTTCAAGTTCCGCAAACTCGGGAGCGATCAATTCTAATGGTGATTCCTTAAAATCAACAGTCTTTACCAGTTTCTCCTCTTCGTCTTTCGGTCTTTTGCGCATTACCTTTTTATACAACTTGCCTTCTCGAATAGCAAGTTCCTCAAACGACCGGGTAGACGTATCTATTTTTGACAATGCAAGTCTCCATTCCTCAACAGTGGCGCATGTTGATCGGTTTCCTTCAAAATCGATCAAACGGATTTTCCAATTAGGAAACTCGTTGCTCATTAAACGTCCCAATCCCAGAATAATTCCTGTTTCGAGCTCTTGGATCTTATCTTCTTCGTTTACAACATGGCCTCCTTGTGTTATCAAATTCAAGGTTAACTTTCGTTGCGAAGCATCTGAAAAATATCGAATTAAGTTAAAGAGCGGATTAATATGTTCCAAACAGTCTTCGGCCGTAATAGCATCTTGTTCTTCTTTGGCCGTATTTGAAAAGTAAATCAATTCAATTTTAGAGCGTTCCTCTGCTTTCACCAATCTTGCAATGGTAGTCACATCATCTAAATTAACCTCAAAATGACTTTCACCCAATTCCCTTAAATCTGTTCCTGGTTGCAGCACAATGGTATCTCCCTGTAACTGCTGCGTTAAAGGCAAGCTTGCTTCATAGTTATCTGTAACAACAATATAAGTGGTGTCGCGATTGTCTTTAATATCGACGGACATGGGCACGGTTTCTTCTGCCCAACTCGCATGGTAGAGACAGTTATCAGGGAATTCCTCGGAGATTACACTGTTAGAGGTTATCTCTTGGCATTTGATTCCTTCGATCTTCATCGCAACTTTCCCATCGGAATCACAAATTGTGATATCGGCCGTAATTGAATTGAACGAAGTAGACTTTAAGCGAGTATAACAACTAAATTCTGCACCCGGACTTGAATAGCATTGAATTTTCCCAATAGATACCGGAACTACCGAAACATCTTCTTTCCCATCAAAAACCACCAACGTCTGGAAACAAGAGTCTAACAAAGCCGGATGTATAAAGTATTCTTGATCTGAATCCTTAATCGCTTCACAACCTTTGATCGTTGCGATGAGTTCACGTTCATTATAGACAATACCATCAATTCCTCTGAAGTAAGGACCGTATTGTAGTTTCGCATTGTCTAATTTTTCATAGATAGCATCTTTGCTCATGGTATCTCCCATTCGCTCACCAAGGGCTTTAAGATCCATAAACGAAGCGTCGTTAGTGAAGCTACCGGCAATGCATTTACCGGTGGCCCTTTGTGCCCAGGAAGTATCTTCTGCCTCTACCTTACTCTGAATATCAAAATTGTTCGAGCTGGCATTCAAAGAAATATATAGGTTTTGGACTTCGGTCTCATTGAGTGCCAGCATTTGGTGAAACTTAATGTTTTCCAACCCAAAACCGTTTTGCTCACTCAGTTCGTTCTGCTGTAATGCAATTGCTGCAGCGATATAGCCAGCGCCGGGAAATACGATTGTATCCTGTACAACGTGATCCTTTAGAAATGGGAACAGATGGTTGTTAAGCTCAACCTTGTAAGTTGTTTGAGGAGAATCTATCTGATAATTCAGAAATGTATTGCCTTCTCTTCCAAACTTGCCTTCAAGTGATCTTTTGGATTCTAACCAGTAATGTTTCTTTTGCCAATCGTAGGCAGGTAAAGTCAGCTGTTGTAGTTTGTCGACCCATCGGTCCCATTTTAAATCATATCCTAAGGTAAATAGCGCAGATAGGTTTTCGTAGAAATTCACTTCCTCGGGTTCTTTTCTATTCAACGTTTGTAGAAAGTTAAATTCTTTACTGTACTGCGAGCATTCGATCATCGAATTCTTGAGTACTGGGTGCGGCCCTATTTCTACAAAGAGCGTATATCCATCTTGTACCATGGCTTCGAATGTCTTTGCAAATCGCACCGGCTCTCGAACGTTTCTCCACCAGTAGTTATTGTCAATTTCTTCCCCTGCAATTCGCCCTCCTAGGACGGTCGAGTATAAGTCTGTGGTAGTTTTTTGTCCTTCGAGCGTTTTCAATGAATCGAGCAGTTCATCTTTGATCAAATTCATGATCGGACTATGATAGGGAACCGCTACATCCAATAAGCGACAGAAGACGTTCATTGCTTCGAATTTTTCGGCCAACTCTTCTAAACTGGCTTTTTCTCCAGCTAGGGTAACGGCTTTTTCACTATTGATAGCTGCAATAGAGACATCGTCATAAGCGGCAAGTGTCTCTTTCAATTCTTCTTCGCTGAGGCCAACAGCAAGCATACCACCTTTCCCGGCCGTTGTATGTTGTAGTCGACTTCTATGATAACTAACCGTTAACGCATCTTCTAGGGATAGCGCCCCAGAAATGTATAAGGATGTTACTTCACCCACGCTATGCCCTACGACGGCATCTGGTTCTATTCCGTAATGTTCCAGCAATCTGGTCAACCCTACTTGTACCACAAAGTTTGCCGTTTGCGCAATGTTCGTTTCCTTGACGCGTGACGTTTCTTCCGGTTTTTTCAATTCTTCCAAAATTGACCAACCCGCAATCTTTTTAAAGTAACGATCGCACTCTTTGATCGCATCCAAGAAAATGGGTTCTTTTTTCATGAGTTCACTGCCCATTTTCCACCATTGAGGCCCCATTCCAGTATATACGTATGCGATTTTGGGTTTTTCGGTCAAGGCGGTCCCATAAGAAACTCCTTTCACCAATAATTCTTCTTCGAATGCCTCTAGTTTATCAATCAGGTCATCAGGAGAGTTCGCAAAAATGGCCAAGCGATCGGAATGGAACGATCGTCTGTGGAGCACGTTGCTCAATACCTCTGTGAAGTTCTCTTTGTTCTCTTGAATATACTTGCGATAGCTTGCCGCCCTCTTTTTGAGCGAGCCTTTGCTTTTTGCCGTAATTGGGAAAACGATATTGTCCTCTTTCTTTATGACCGGAGTTTCTTTTTTGGCCTCCTGTCCATATTGTTTAAGTAATACATGTGCATTGGTACCCCCATAACCAAAAGAGTTTACAGATGCATATGAATCTTTTGTAGTAGGAAGAGTAGCCAAGGAAGTAGGCACTTTCAAGATGCTGTCTTCATAATTTAGGGCAGGGTTCGGATTGTTAAAGTGTAAATTCGCAGGCACCTTGTTATTATGCAAGCATAGTGCGGCTTTTATGAGTCCGGCTACCCCTGCTCCCGCCTCTAAATGGCCAATGTTCGATTTTACGGAACCAATGAGTAACTTATCGTCTGCATCGCGATTTTCCGACATTACCTCATTGATGGCATTGAACTCTATAGGATCTCCCACCTTGGTTCCTGTACCATGTGCTTCTACGTAATCTATGTCTTTGCTAGTGACTCCATTCTCTGCATATATTTTTTTAATAAGTGCCACTTGAGAATCCTTATTTGGCACGGTGATACCATTGGTTTGCCCATCTTGATTTACACCTGTACCATTGATAAGAGCATAAATTCTATCACCGTCTTCAACTGCCTTGTCATATGGTTTTAAAACGACTACGCCGCCGCCTTCTCCGCGAACATATCCACCGGCATCACTATCAAAAGTCTTACACCGTCCGTGCTTGGAAAGGAACTGTCCCTTGCTCATTACCACAAATGGTTGTGGAGACATCATTACGTTTACCCCTCCTACAAGAGCCATTTCAGATTCACCGTTCCAAATACTTTGGCAGGCGTAATGCGTAGCGACCAATGAGGAAGAACAGGCGGTATCGATCGTTAGGGATGGACCTTTTAGGTCAAAGAAATATGACAATCTATTGGCCAACATGGTAAGTGTGATTCCCAAAGATGTATGCGAGTTGATCAGATGAAGATTTTCGGTACACCCCCAAGTCAAGTAATTGTCAATGGTAAAGCCGCCGACAAAAACACCCGTTTTTGTACCCTTCAAAGTATCCATTTTCATTCCTGTATCTTCCAAGGCTTCGTAGGCCACCTCTAGTAGAATTCTGGTTTGAGGATCTAGGGTTTCGGCTTCGACCGGAGAAATTCCGAAAAACAAAGGATCAAATTCCTTTAGGTTATTCTTTAAAAAGCCTCCTTGTTGCACCCTATTTTTACCGGGCCTTCCATCGTCGCTATCATAAAACCTTCTTTGATCCCATCGATCACCGGGCACATCAATGATGGCATCTTTTTTATTGACCAATAATTCCCAAAACTTTTCTGGAGAAGAGGCTTCTCCTGGATATCTACATCCTATTCCTACTATTGCAATTGGCTGATTCTTTACTTCCATGGTACTTATTTTTAATATCTGGTTCTAGTCTTATTTTTTTATTATTTTGTATTTAGGAAAGCTGGTTTCACAATAATTGAAACAAGGGTTCCCCCCTTCTTACGCAAAACGCATTAGACATGTGATGGGTTTTACGCGAAGGCACTGAGGTAATGCTATATGATTTTGAGTAGGTATCTTATACCTCGCTGAACTCGGTTAGCGGCACCACGGCCGGGTTAAACTCCATTTCCAAATCCCGTTTCGCCGCATCATTTTTATAGATGACCCTGGCTGTTCCGGAAGGTTGCTCGTTGTTTAACATTGTAGAAATATCGGAGACTTTCCAGCTTTCACTGGTTAGCAGGTAGTTTTTGCCGTGTAAGCCCTCCTTTATGGAGGCTTGAAAAATACCCTTGGCAACATCCTTCACATCGACCAAGGCAAATTCAACATCATTGTCGAACAACATTTGCATATATGGATCTGGGGCGATGTTATTTTTAAATAAAATCTGAAATATGAAAGAGGTAGAGCTCTCTTGCTGGTAAATCGATTTTCCGATAACGAACGAAGGGGAAACACTGGTAATCTCGAAATTCCGTTCAGGATGTTCGTTTATAAATTTTTCAACCGTTTGATTGGCGATAAATTTGGCCTTTGCGTATGGGTGACTTTCTTCATTCATAAAAGGCGGGTTGCTTTCATCAAAAGGGTCATCAGGAGTATTCTCCCCAGGGGGCATAGGAAAATTGGTATTCAGCGCAGCGGTCGATGCTACGAAAACAACTTTTTTTATCGTTGGGGTTCCGTTGATGATATTGAGCAAATTTTCGGTTCCTTTAATAGTTGGTTCAAACAGTTCATTTTCAGCATCCTCCACATCCAATTTAAAAGGCGTGCCACAATGTACTATGCTATCACAACCCAAAACAAAACTTCTTAGTTCTTGCTCGTTCTGTACCTTCAGTGCAACTATTTCCAAGTTTTCTGCATTGGGCAGCTCCTTTAAATGACTGTAATCCTCTGGTTTGGAGATATCGACCGTTGATGCTTTCACATGGTACCCCTCCTCTAAAAACTTTTTTGTCGTGTGGCTTCCTATAAAGCCTGAACCACCTATAATTCCAACTGTTTTCATTTTTATTTTTTTAGTTATTTATCTGCTATCAGCAGCGGTTTAAACCTTCCAATCCACTGCTCTGAAGCGCAGTTGCATTTTCAGGAAACAATTTCTTATTTTGGAAACTAGCATAGCCTAACATGCATCGCAATAGTCCCCTACTCCCTTGTAAGTGAATCGATCGGGTTTTCTTGGGACGCAGTCCAAATTTTGCCGCTTATCGTTGAAAAGACCACTAACAAAGTGACTACTATAACAAGTAATACATCTGTTAGTCTGATCCCTGCGCTATAGGCAAAGACATCTAAAAACTGGCTATTTAGCAGGTAGGTAACTGTTAGACTAATAGCCATCGTGATTCCGCATAACATTAAATATTCTTTGCTTAGTAATTGGAACAAGCTTTTTACGCTCGAACCCAAGACTTTGCGTACGGCAATCATTTTTCGCTGTGCGCTGAGCGCAAAAGATACCAAGCCATACAAGCCGATAACTACCAATGCGACCGCAATAATGGAAAATACGGAGAACAAGCGCATGACATTTTCAAGGACGCTCATAAACCCATTGTCAAAGCCTACATCTAGAAATTTAAACTCGACCGGTGTTTCCCTAAAGTTATCATTGAAAAGCTGGTTGATCATCTGTTGGGTGCCTGCCCTGTCGTTCGGAAGTACTTTAATGCCAACAATACTACTAGCGCGGCGCTCATTATTCAGACGTAGCATCATAGGGGGGATCTTAACAAACAACGAATATTGATTAAAATCTTTTACAACGCCGATAACCTTTAATTGGCCATGATTCAAAGTTTTTCCGATAGGATCCTTCCATCCAAGCAAAGCGGCGGCAGTTTCATTAATAACACAGGCACTTTGTCCATCGGTCGTGAATTCTTTTGAGAACCATCTTCCTTTTAAAACATCCATTTCATATGTGTTGGGAAAATCATAGTCTACCGCATAGGACGTAAGGTTCACATTAGTATCACCTTCGCCACCTTCCCATGACACGCTAATTTCTTCTCCTGGGTTCGAAAAAGGCGCCCCTTCGGATATCGAATAGTCAACTACATTTGGAGATTGCAGCAATCTCGTTTTCAACACTTCCAAGCGATCTTCATCTATTGAAGTAGGGGTCTCTACCATGGCCAGCAGTACATTTTCCTTTCCGAAGCCCACATCCTTATCTTTCAAAAAATTTATTTGATTGATGATCAAAATCGAATTAAAAATTAGGGGAATGGCCAACAACAGTTGAACGACCACCAATGCCTTTCTCATAAACCTTTTTCGTTTAAAAGAAGCATCTCCTTGAAGGAAAGAGCTTATTTTCAAGGATGAGAGATACACTACGGGATACAAACCCGCCAAAAAACCGACAACTAGTATCATGAAAAGCATCTTTGAAAGGAACCACCAATTTTGGCCAAAAGACATAGACAGGTCGCGGTCTACAACATTATTGAATACCGGAAGGAATACAAATACCAACAGCATTGAGGAAACAACGATGCAGCAAATCATGATAAGCGATTCTAGTATAAACTGGTAACGTAACTGATTTTTTGTAATTCCCAGTACTTTTTTCATTCCTATCTCCAATTCCCGACTCATGAGTTGGGATGTATTCATGCTTATGTAGTTCAAGGCGGTAATAAAAGCCGTAAAAAAAGCAATTGCCATAAAGAGGTAAATGACCACAATGTTATTTCGCAAGCCTGCCATCACATCGCTCCGAACATCTGTTGTTTTTAGGTATATATCGGTGATGGGGCGAAGGCTCAGCCATTCCTGAATTCCTTCCTTATTTTCGGTATGGCTTGCCAAAAGTGTCTTTACTTTTTCTGACAGCTTGCCAATCTTCGTGTTTTCGTTTACAAGAATATAGGTGCATGAGTTGCTATTATCCCAACCCTTATCCGGACGCCCTCCATACAGCCCCTCATACGAATTGTAAGAGATAAGGTAATCTACGTTCATGTGGGAATCTTTTGGGTAATCGGGAAAAATCCCAGTTACGGTCAAATCTGCCTTCTTATCGATCCGCAAAGTTTCTCCGATTACATTATCGGTCCCGAACAACTTATGCGCCAGGGATTCTGACAGTGCGATACTCATTGGTTGCCCTAGTGCGTTTTTTTGATCGCCCTTGCTCAAATTAAAACGAAACATGTCTAGAAAAGCATTGTCCGCTATCAACCCCTCTTCCAAAGGAAAAAGTTCATCGCCGATCGAAAAATAGTTCCGGGCGGTTCGTACGCTTGCCGCTTCGGTGACTTCCGGCAATGAAGATTTCACCGCTGCGGCCAACTCATAAGGTGTGGCGTCAAAAATGCGACTCTGTTTGTTGTCATCAACAGTTCTTTCGATTCTATAGAGCCTATCGCTGTTTTCATTAAACGAATCGTAGTTGTTCTCGTAAGTCACATAAAGCGCCATTAGAATTACCGCCGCCAGCCCCACAGAAGAACCTAAGAGATTGATAAAAAAAGACTTTTTATCTTTTTTCAATTTCCTGATCGCAAGTAAAAAATTGAGTTTTAACATTTTAATAGATTTTTAGTAAATGATATTTCATGTATGCGGACTAGCACTTCAAGGTACCCGACATTCCCTCATTTGGCGCCGTTGCCCGATTTAGGGATAATAGGTCGAGGATCTTTTTTAGTGCTATGGCCGATGCTCAGTTCACATGGCAATAGGATGATTTATTTCTAAGTCCCTTTTTTCCAAAAGACCGATCTCACCCATGTCCATTTTGTAGATTTTATCCGCCAAATCGAAGTACTTGTCGTCATGGGAAATAATAATCAAAATTTTCCCTTCTTCCTTGATTTTCATCAACAGGTGGTTGTAGAAGAAGCTCCTGAATTCTGGATCTAAATCAGCTGCCACTTCATCGAAAAAGTATACGGGTCTGTCTTCCAAGTACGATTTTATAATTGCCAACCGTTTGCGTTGCCCTTGAGATAGATCAATTGTACTGAAAGCCCCATCTTCTATTTTCACCTTCTCTGACAATCCTAGAATTTCCAACCATTCATAGACTTGTTCAAGGCGGTAATTTTTCAGATCGTATATTTTCTTGAACAGGTAAAAGTCGCTGTATATAATAGAGAAGTATTCTCCCAATTCTTTTGAATCCACTCCTTTTCCATTCACATAAATTTGACCGGCGGTCGGTTGATAAAGGCCTACTAGCATCTTAAGAAAAGTGGTTTTACCACTTCCGTTACCGCCAACTATAAAAATCAGTTCACCCGAGTCGGCTCTGAAATTAATAGGGCCTATGCCATAGGTAATATCACCATCGTTGCTATTGTAGTCGAAACGACAATTTTCGACTACGATACTCTCGACCGCCTCCATGGTTGTTTCTTGTGCAATGCTCAGTACTTCGGTAGTTTCTTCAGACTCATCAGCTTCCCCAAGGAAATCTTTGATCCTTCTTCTAGAAACCTGCATACTCGCTATCTGGGGTATACCCGTGATAAGGGCATTGAAAGGACCCCATAAAAATAACACCGCAATCACATAGCTGGTAATAACACTTTTCTCAAAATTGAAAATTAATGGAAATAGTAAACAAGAGACCCCGACCGCAATTGTAAAAGAAAGCTCAGAAAAAATTGTCGCGTTTATTCCCACATTGATGTTCTCTTGAAGCGCCTTGTACGACTGCTCGCTCGACTTCATGGTATCTTCTTCGTATTTCTCTCTTTTGATACCATGTAATACCAACTCTTTGAAACCGTAGATAAGTCCTGAAATCATCGAAGTATAGTCTTGTCTTCGTTCCCTTGCCAAATGCCCTGTACGCTTTAGTCTACCTACCATAGAACCAAGGATACCCAAGATTATAGCAGTAACCGCCAGTAACATTAGAGAACTCGTAAGGTTGATGGTGTACATGTAAACAGTAACCAAAAAGGCAGTAATGGCGTTGGTATAAAGTTGTATTACATTTTGGGAAAAAACGAAAATAGCCTGCACGTCGTCGTTTAGCAATGTATAGATTTTACCATCTTCTACTTTCTCATATTCCCTGAAGGAAAACTTGAGTGTTTTTCGAACGATTTGCATATTTAGTTTATGCGATATTAAAACCCCCAAATTGGCTGTTTCCCTTTTGCTTTGTCTTATGGTGACAATATAAATAAAGGTGGTAGCCGCGAAAAAGAGTAAGAGGTATCTCGCATCTTCAATACTGCCCGATATAAAGGTGTTTATGATCATTACGTTGATTGCATTTGCCACACCTGGTATGGGGGTGATCATAAGCAAGAACGGCGCAATATTATAATAGACATTTTCATGGGGAACAAAAATTGTAGCTCTCGCCAAGGCATAGGCGCCTGTAATAACCGCCGCCAATAAGACCATTGCATTCTGTTGTTCTAAATACTGACTCGCATTCGTCCAAAATTCACTATCTAAAAAAGCAATAGGAAGATAATAAAGACAGGCAAGTACCGGTGCAAGTGCCAAAAATCCTAGAAAAAAGCTTATCGTCTTTTTCTTTGTTACTTCTAGCGTTCTCTTTTTTCGAACTGTTTGTACGGCCACTATTCCGAGATATATCGCGGTAATTAAAGCCACTATAGCGCTTGCTATATAACTGATGTTCACTACATTTTCCATGTTATTTAGTTTTACTTGATTTTACTTATTTATTACTTTTATATGCTTGATAGCCACCTGTCTCTTTTAGATGCGGCCGAACTGTTCAGGAAGGTATTTGGGTCATTTTTTGAGGTTTTCCCATTGCGGTAAGAATTGTTCGATCGCCTTCAAATGGTTTTCTCCCGTGGGAATACATCATATTGTCGAGTAACAGAAAATCATCTTTCTGCCATTTAAACACGATGCAGTTCTCTAGATAGAAATTTTTAAATTCTTCCAAAACATCATCCTCGATTGGGGAGCCATCCCCATAACAGGTTAAAAATGGTAGGTCTTCCTCTGGGAAAAATTCTAAAATGGCGGGGTCATATAAGTTTTTATGTCCAAAATACATGTGGTTGAACCACATATCTTCTTTGGTAATAGGGTGTCTTTGAAAAGCGGGGAGATTCCACGCGACCCTCAAGTGATCTTCATCTACCCAGCTAAAATCATATCCTAGTTCTCTGATTTTTTTGGATACTTCGTCCCTGTCATCAGTTTGGTATATCGTACGCCAATCCAATCCGATCCCAGGCACCGTATTTCGAACGTAGCGAACGCCTTTTTCGCGAAACTTATCAACTGTGCTTTGGCGAAGACTTTCTAGTAGTTTACGCTCATCTGCAATGGGGGTTTCCCCACCAATAGTAGGTGCTACCAAGCAGTAGAATGAAATAATTCTGTTATACGCATTCGAATACGAATTTTCAGTATGCATATGAATGGTTTGATCGCTTGGATGGCTAGTAGAGGTATAGACATTATTGTAGACCTGATCTCTGGGAGATGTTCTGTTTTTATACTCCATGGCATCCCCACAAATAATGGAAAACAAAGCATTGAACTTTTCCGGTCCGTTTATTTCGAAACCCCTAAGCAACAAAGCACCTTGTTGCACTAGTAGATTATTTAGGGCTTCCCTATTTTCTTTCGCCCATTGCACTACATCTAAGCTCTTTGTGGGTTGGATCGTATAGGGGTTGTTTGCTGAACCAGCCGTTGTGCTAATTACTTTCCCTAATTGATACTCTTGAGCTGATTCTGATTTGATTACAGTCTCCATTATAGCTGAATTTTGATGAATTTAGTTTTGTTTTTAAGGAGTGTTTGCACGTACCGATCAAGCTATGCGCTTTTCAGCACTAGTTCTTGACCGGGATTGTGCTACACGAAAATTGTTTCAAGGGTCCCTGTCGCCGGTATAAATTTTGCTTTGGTCCCCAAGGGCGTTGTAAGTGAATTTTGATTTTTTTTCTACTAAGTGTTTGCACGTACCGATCAAGCTATGTTCTTTTCAGAACTAGTTCTTGATCGGGGTTGTGCTACACGAAAATTATTTCAAGGGTTTGGGTCTTTCTTAAGGTCTAGGTTCCTGGTAGATCTTGGTTTTGATACCTTCACCGATGTGCTGCAGCTGATCGCTGTATGGTTTATTGAATTATCCTTCTAATAAGACGCCTGTTTGTGTCTCATGGGCCAGGCTCACGTAGTGATTTGCCATTGCGATATCAAACGCTGCCATTCCCATAGGGTTGAACATTACCGCCTGTTCCGCATCTATCGAAGCCAGGTAATCTTTGCTCAAAAGATCATGGATCATAGTTACTTCCTCTCTATCCAAGCCATTGGTCTTATGAAACATTTCTATGTCGGTGTTTTCCCTGCATACTTCTTCCCAGTCGTCAACTACCATTGCATTTTTGAACCACTTAAAAACATCCGTTTTGTAATCTCGTAACGAAACGTTTAAGTGCAGGGAACCATTTTTTGGTTTCTTATCTATGTAACGATCTTTGGAAACTGTACAAGTGATAAAGATATCGGCCGAGGAATAGGCCTGTTCCCAATTTTGAACAATGGTAACTTTCTCCTTTACCTCCTCGGGAATCGCGTCCTGATCAATTTTGCTTAAATCATACAATAGCACATGGGCTATCTTATCACCAAATAGTGCTTGACACATGCTCAAATGATACTGGCCAATAGGGCCAAAGCCGACGATACCAATGGTTAAATTTTCTGAAGGGCGTTGTTCTAAGAACTGTTGTACCATAAAACCACTGACCGATGCTGTTCGAATTGCAGAAATAGAACCGCTGTTCAAAATACCTACCGGAATTCCTGTCTCTGCTTCGTTCAACACGATAACGCTATGGGCTCTTGCTATTCCTTTTCGAATATTGTCAGGAAAACTTGCGATCCATTTTATACCGGATTTATTAATGGTTCCCCCTACAAATGCCGGCATAGCAATGATTCGGTTTTTGGAATCACCATACCGTAGATAGGGTTTTATTGGTTGAACGGTATCTTTCACCCCAATACACTCGGTAGCAGCTTTAATGACAGCTATGTTGCGCTCCCAGCTTTGGTTCAACGTGTTTATATTTTCATTGTTCAAATAGATCATCGTTTCCTTTTTTTAAGATATTACTAGGCCAACACCGTTTCTTGACCAACATTTTGTGCATTGTATTCCTTTACCATCTTACACCACTCCTCATTGTAAATCGTAGAAATATAGCGTTCTCCTTTATCGGCAAACACGCACATTATATTTACTGGTGTATAGGCTTGGTTTTTTTCAAAGTATTTTTTTACTCCAGCGAAAACGGAGCCTGAAGATCCTCCTGCATATAGGTTATGATTCTCTAGCAATTCCCTACATGCCTGCATGGTCTCCTTTTCATTTACGTGCACGACATCATCTATTTTTGCATCGTCAAGTATGCTTGGTCTCAGGCTAGAACCTATTCCGGGAATAAAGCGTTTATGGGCTTTTCCTGAAAATATTACAGACCCTTCAACATCAACAGCAACGATTTTGGATTCTGGAAATCGTTCCTTTACCTTTTGCGAAACACCGGTGATGGTGCCTCCCGAGCTAACCCCCATAAACAGATAATCCAATCGTTGGCGAGGCGCTTCCAAACAGATTTCATTGCCGAGGGAATTATAGTAGGCGCGGGCATTTAGGGGATTACTGTATTGGTTGATCCAATAAATATCTTCAGTTGCTTTTACAATTTCCTTGACCTTCTTTAACCTGTTGAGTAAATATCCACCGTATTCATCTGGTTCGGAAATACAAATGACTTCTGCCCCTTGCTGCCTGATAAGCATTTCATTTACCGGCAGGGTCGTCTTATCAATGACACAGATAAATTTTAATCCTTTCAGCTTTGCATATGCCGATAGCGCGACACCAAAGTTTCCCGAGGAAGATTCTATAATGGTCGTGTTTTTGGTGATACTCCCCTCATTCAAAAGGCGGTTGAGAATGTAACATGCCGCTCTGTCCTTTACGCTGCCAGTGGGGTTGTAAAATTCAAGTTTGGCAAAAACGTTCAAATTAGGTTCACTTGCAATCGGAAGGGAGACTACGGGGGTATTTCCCACTTTATTTAATATGTTGTTTACCATGGCTATTCTTGTTTAAAAGGTCTTTTAAGGTGTAAATCAACCCCCGAAAAAGACCTGGGATTGGTTATAGTCGTTGCCATATGCCGTTTTTGGGAACTTAAAAAACGTAGGCTCATCGTATGTACGGTTCATAACTGGAGTACCTTTTTGCTGAGAAAATAGCGTTTGCTTTCCTCAAAAAAGTGTTGTCTGTGTTATTGGAATCGTTGGCGTTACCGAATTGGAAAATTTTGAAAGAGTTGTAGCAGAAAGAAAGCTATCGTCTTACGGTGTACGCCATTGTATAAAAAGTAACATGGTCTGTTCAAACCAAGTTGGTGCTCTTAGGCGGTAATCGCCAAATGTTCGGAAGCTATCTGCCCATCAAAAAGGTTGATTACCCTATCGGCGTATTTCGAATCCCGATCAGAGTGGGTAACCATCACAATCGTGGCCCCATCTTTATTCAACTCACTTAATAAGTTCATTACTTCAATTCCGTTTTTGGAGTCAAGATTTCCTGTTGGCTCATCTGCTAAAATTAATTTCGGATTGGTAACTACCGCTCTTGAAATTGCCACCCGCTGTTGTTGTCCACCGGATAATTGCTGTGGAAAATGTTTGCTACGATGGTCGATTTTCATTCTTCTTAGTACTTCCTGAACTTTTGCTTTGCGCTCATTTTTATTCATCTGAAGGTAAATCAAGGGGAGCTCCACATTTTCAGAAACCGTTAGTTCATCGATCAGGTTAAATTTTTGAAATACAAACCCGATTGTTCCTTTCCGCAGTTCTGCATGTTGCTTTTCGTTAAAACCACCCACTTCCGTGCCATCAAAAAGATAACTGCCATCTGTAGAACCATCTAGCATACCCAAAATATTCAAAAGTGTAGATTTACCGCATCCAGACGGTCCCATGATTGCCGTAAATTCGCCCTTTTCTATTTGAAAACTTACATTATTCAATGCTAAAGTCTCCAGCTCATCTGTCTTAAACCTTTTGTTTAAATTTCTGATCTTGATCATTGTTATACGATTTTATGAATTAATTTTTTATTTATTATTTGTATTGATTTAGCAGGTTTCCATTTCTACTATTTTAAAACGATCCGTTCAGAATCGCCAAAGCTATCGTAGTTGCTTATGATGACCTTTTCCCCTGCTTCCAGTCCCTCAACCACCTCATAGTAGCGGGTATTTTGTTTACCGACACGAATAGTACGTCTTACGGCTTCCTCGCCATTAGGTCCTACAACAAAAATCCACTGCCCACCGGTACTTTGAAAGAAACTACCTTTTGGTAGCAACAACGCATCTGAAGACTCTCCTAGTTGTAGTTTTATATTGTAACTCTGTCCCGTGCGTATCGTAGTTGGTTTTTCATCTGTAAATACCAGATCTACTTTAAACTTTCCGTCCCGCACTTCGGGATATACTTTTCGTATACGCAGCGGAAAATCCTTTCCGTTGCGTTGCAAAGTGGCTCTTAACTCTGACGCGACCCGATCTATATAATGTTCATCTATAGTCGCTTCTATTTTGAAATCGGTTAGGACGTTTACCTGCCCAATTCGCTGACCGGGGGAAATATTTTGCCCTATCTCAGCATCTAAAAAGCCAAGTTGTCCGTCGGCAGGGGCCCGCACGTTCAAATGGTCAAGCCGTTGATATACCATTCCCAGGGTCTTTTGCATTCGCGCAAGGTCGGCATCGAGCCCCGTTAAAGAGGTTTTCCTTAAGTCGCTATCGTTCTCTGTCTGAATTTTTATGATGTCATATTGTTTGGAAGCCAATTCGTAGTTTTCTTTGGAAAGCAGGTATGCTTCCTTAGAAATCAACTCATCATCATAGAGCACCTGATTCTGTTGAAAATTTCTTTTTAGCCTTTGAAGATCCGTACTGGCCGTGGCCAAGGATTTGCGGCCCTCGACCTGACGGGAATCAAAGGTGAGTTTTGTTGAGCGAAGGTCATTTTGTTTTAAGGCCAGATTGCTTTCACTTGCTAAAATTTGCTCGTAGAGATTCATATTTTCGAGCTTAAGGATAATGTCACCTTTTTTAACCGTGGCCCCTTCCTCTATTAATTTTTCGCTTACCCTACCCCCTTCGTACGCATCCATAAAAATGGTGGTAATCGGGGCTACATTTCCATTTATGGTAATATAATCATCAAACTTTCCTTGGGTTACTTTGGCTACCGAAAGTTCATTTCTTTCGGTCCTAAAAGTGCTCAGACTATTTGCGAAAATTAATTGATATCCGGCAAAAAGTAGTAGCAGGCCAAGTGCTATATAGCCATAGTGTTTTGTCTGCAATCCTTTCTTTTTCTCTAGTTGTATGTCCATATCATTATAAATTAACTGTTACTGGGTTTTGTTCTCTTAATACTATTAGTTCCCCAATTCGGATAAAACCAGTGCTTATTTTCGACCGAAGAACTCAGTTTTTATTCGATACGCCCTCCGCGCTGGGAGCTTTAATGTTAAATACCGAGAGGCCGCGATAAAAATCCAACGTGCTCTTATTCACCGCCGCGCTTAACCGAACCTGTAGGTTTTGATTTTGTGCAGTGGCGAACAGGTTTTTTGCCGTGTAAAGTTCAATTGCATTGATCAATCCTTTTTCATAGCGCTTCTGAGCTACCTGGAAGGCCAAACTCTGTGCTTTGGTATTTTTGATTGTTTGCTGCTGTTCAACTTCAAAGGCATTGGCTTGTTGCACCAATTGCTGAATAACCTGAAAAAGCTGCTGCTCTTGTAAGTTCAAATCGTTTTCCGCTCGCAAACGTGCAATTTTCTGTTGTTTCACTCGCGATCTTGCCGACCAACCATCGGTAATGGGGATATTTAATGAAATCCCAACTACTTGATACGTATTGTCTTTAAACTGCTCCCTAAACGGTATTGTTTTGCCTTCACCATCTGTGATGGTCTCAAAATAACCAGTACCATACCCGCCGAACAAAGAGAGGGAAGGGTAAAGTTTTCCGCGTTCGATGGCAAGTTGTTTCTCTGCTGCCAGCGTTCTGTATCTAGCAGCCTTTACTATAGGGATGAAGTCTTGGGCCTGTTGATAGATCGAATCGGATTGCATCGCCACCGATTCTGCAGCTTCCATTTCTCTCTCCACCTCCGGAACAATGGTAATGTCATCAGCATCGGTAAGGTTCATTTCCTGTACCAGTGCCAGTTTGGCCGCTATAAGTTGGTTGCTTGCCCTGGTAACGCTCAACTTATCGGTCAGTAAGATCGATTCTGCCTCGTAAAGATCGGCCCCTGCCATTAATCCTAATTCTATTTGCTTCTCTACCAGGTCGAAATTCGACTGGGATATCCCCTCCTGTTCTTGGGCTATTTTTAAAGAACCCTCAAAAAATTGAATATCATAAAAGGCCTGCATTACCCTAAAAGCCAGCAAGTATTTTTGCTGTAATGTTTCTTCTTCGGCAGCCTTAAATAGGAATTTTGAAGCCTTAATGGCGTTTTGTTTTTGAAAGCCCTGAAACAAATCAACGGAAGCCTCCAATGCATAACTATTGGAAAAGAAATCGGTATCAATAAAACTATTGTCATTAGGGTCTACGGATCTACCAAAACGAATGCTGTATTCAGAAGTTCCTTGAACGGCGGGTAAAAGTTCTCTGAAAGATTGTCGATAGGTTTCTCTGTTCGCGTCAACCGTGTACTCTAAATCGTTTAATTGCAGGTTATGCTCCAACGCGTATGCGACACAATCGTCCAAAGTCCAAGTGTCTTGTGAAAATACCAACTGTGAAAAGGTTAGTACCGCTATAATTACGAGTATTTCAAATAGTACCTTCATAGTTTTTAGGACTGTAAATATTGATTTTCATTTGAATAGGTTCCGATTGCCCATTGCGTATCTAAAAAGGAATGACTGGGGAACGACATTCCTTTTCACGAGGACTACCGGTAACAGTAGTCCGTATTTTTTAAATATTTAAGATGCGTGTAGGGTATTTCGCAAGTAGTAGGAAGGTATGGTTGCTGAAATATTTTGATGTAATGAATTCAGTCGGACTTTTATTTTGTTGGCGTTATTCACCTTGTATACTTCGCATTCAAGGCCGCTAAGTTCTCCTTGGGCTATCTTTAATTTATCACCAACAGCGGGTAATTCTCTATTCATTTCCACATTTGTAACATCTTCAACACCAACAAGCATTTTAATCTCGTCTATTTCCTTTTGAGAGACCTTCCCATATTCACTACCGAAACGAATGTAGGCGCAAGCGTCATCTACGGAAAGTGCATTGTGAAAATCGCCTTGAGATTGGATATTCACAAAAACATAACTAGGAAACAAAGGTGTTTGAATTTTCTTTTTTCGATCGCTCCATTGTCTTACTGTCGAAATCATCGGTAGGAAAGAATCAATGTTTCTTCTTTGCAGTTCTTCGTGTACTTTTTTCTCGTGTTTTGCCTTGACGTAAATTACGTGCCAACCTTGTGTATTTTTCATAATCTTTTGGGTTCTGAGAGCGTGATACGGCTACGCCGTTCCAAGTCACATGGTTATTTTTTTTAGAATATTTTGATGTGTACTACTTACTTCTATTGGTTCTACCTACTATCCTTAGTGGATCGTATAAAGCAAGTATGGTAGTTTCAATTCTTAATTTGATGCCCCCATCTTCGGCTACTCGGAAGATGTTCAAATGGTCTTGTATTATTTTCCTAAAAACGGAACCCTCTTACAAGTGTCAAGTTTCAATAAGGGCAAGATATTCTTGTGGGAATGTCCTTGCTGTTCTTTAGAGGAAGTGGTATCGAAAAATTGATTTCTCACAAGTACTGCCACAAAGAACGTAGCAGGTTTTAGAGAACACCTTTTCATCGGGAACGCTTCTTTTTTAAGAAACTTAACGGGGATCAACAAATCAAAGAACTGTTATTATCTTATGCTAACTGAGTCAAATATACCCTCCTATTATAGGGTCTTGGCTACACCAAAGTGTAGTAGTAGTATTATGCTTTAAAAACTACACTTCCGGGTAGTTTAAAAGCAGGCATCTGAGGACGGCTATCGGCCGCGGGTACTAAATGCTTGTTTTCATTATAAAAATCGATGAGACCAGCGTATGGGAAACAAACAGGAATTGTCTCCGAGCCCAAGTAATCGATAGATTCCCCTACGATCTCGGCCTTAATACCCATCAAAGTCATTATACGTAACAATTTAGCGTCGCATTCTGCAAACGCTATATTGTCACTATCCTCACAAACAGGAGCGATGGCGCATACCATTAACTTCTTAAGAAGCTTAATATCACGCACACCTTGCTTGATGGCAAATCTCCCAATATGCCAAACCTCATTAATAGCTCTTCCGTTGGCACAATCCAATGGATTGATGCCAAACATTTTTTGGATGGGCATAGGAGTTATATAATCCCATCTAAGTACTCTGATAGTACCCATGATTTCACCTTCATCCGTTCGTACGGCGAACGCTTTTGAATTTGCCAAGTAATCCATCTCCTCTTTATATACAGATTCGATGTCACTTGTACGGTTGGTAGAAACAACTTCTTCCGTATGATGTTTAAAGTTTTCCGCAACTACGAACTTAGACATGTTAAGGATTTCATTTTGTTTAACTTCTGATAGGTAATTTTTTTCGTGTATCATAATTTTTGTTTTACCTAAAACTATTGCACACACGAGCGCATCAACCTACACAAAAGACTAGTTACCAGCTTTTTAAACAAAAACTACCCTTTCAGGTAGGATTTGAAAATTTTATTAACAAGTAAGAATAATGATTAATTTTCAGTAAAATTTATTAAACAAAAAAGTTTGTGAAAAACATGCCAAGAGGAAATCCCATAAAGGGCAAAGAAGAAATAAGGAATCCTAAAACACTGATTTTAAAATATTTAAAAAAACACTTTCGTGGCTGACTTTACAACTGCGCAGATAGTATGTTTTATTATTCCTCTCTTTAAATAAACAAAAAGAGTTAATTATATTTATTTCAAAGTCAAAAGAAAAAGGGCGTTCCTAAAGGTTAAACAAAATGTAACACCCTGACCAACAGTGCTTAAATTCCATTTTAGGGCGCTAAGAGCAAAAAACAAGAACATCTTAGAAATTGCGGAAACCCGCAATATTATCGAAGGCGAACTCCGGTTTTCTTCTGAAATCTGAAGGTTTTTTAACATTTAGGGAGTAATTTTCGCTCTTTGCAGAAGGCCTAAATTGGCACAAAAGTCAGATTGCCGCTACTTCTTCTAAAAAAGTGATCAAAAAGAGAAGAAATCAGTGACAAAAGTGTTCGTTTTTAGCACTTTTTATTGTAAAAAAACCAGTGAGCATCTTTAAAATCATCGCGAAAAATCCTATTTTATTGCTAAAATGAGTCCCGTATTAATGGTATAGCCAATCTTATCAGTCTCCTAGGTCGTGTGCCTTTCAACACCAATTGAGTATAAATATATTTCGTCATAGTAATGAATAATGAATAGGTAAACACCCCACTTTGTATAAGCCTTACAAAGGAGTGTTAAACAGAACACCTATAAAACATTCTATATAGGGTTTTTCTTAATCTCATTCAAAAAAAAACATTACATTTAGTATATAAAAAACCAACCAATGGTAAGTGAAAATGATTTTTTTTCATCACGCAATACCGTTAATAAACTCTCTGCAAACGAGAAAACCCAAACTGTCAATTACCTGGAGGCAATAAAAGCATTCGCCAGAACTACCTACAGTAGTATTTATGTAATCGACTATGAAAAAAAGGGGTTTGAATATGTTTCTGAAAATCCACTTTTCTTATGTGGGCATACTGCAGACGAGGTTCAACAATTGGGGTATGCGTTTTATTTTAAATATGTTCTCGAGGCAGATTTAGATTTGCTTCTTAAAATCAACACCATCG
Organism: uncultured Flavobacteriaceae bacterium; assembly: GCA_938020445.1. Taxonomy (GTDB): domain Bacteria; phylum Bacteroidota; class Bacteroidia; order Flavobacteriales; family Flavobacteriaceae; genus Pelagihabitans. The sequence continues at coordinate 86,197 of CALIIC010000028.1, forward strand.
GTTTTGATTTTTATGAGAAGATTCCTGTCGAAGAGCGAATTTATCACACGATAACCTATGACTTTCATCTAAAAAACTCCGATGGAAAAGTTATTTTGATCAACCAAAAGTTGACACCTGTTTATTTAACCCAGAGTGGAAAGATATGGAAGGCGATCTGTATGATCTCTCTTTCTTCAGAACGACAATCTGGAAATATCAAAATATATAAAAAGGGAGATAACAAGGTGTATAAATATGATCTCGAAGGCAACTATTGGAAAACGCTGGAAAAAATTAAACTTACCAATCGGGAAAAGGAAGTACTCCAGTTATCCATTCGAGGATATACCATTGGTGATATTGCGGAGACAATATTCGTTTCTCCCGATACAGTAAAGTTTCATAGAAGAAAGTTATTCGAAAAACTTGAAGTAGCAAATATTGCCGAGGCTATTGCATATGCCACTAGTAACAAGTTGATCTAAACACTAAAGATCATCATCGATAATTTTTGAAATATAGAATTCGGGGAATTTTTTAAACTTTTTGCCTGTCGCTATATTGAATAATAAGTGAGTGCACATTGCGGCTACTGACCAAGATGCAATTGCAAGTTGCGGTGGCGGAAGACTTTCTTCCTCATTTTTGTATTTATCAATGATTTCGTCAATCCATCCCTGAGGATTCCCCCAAAACTTAAGATAGCTAGAAGCATACTGTACCATGGTAACCTCGTTAAAAATTTCGTTCGGTTTTGCAATAGTATCCAATAGTAAGCCGTCTTTAGCGATTACAGTAACCAAACTACCCCATCCTATATTGTAAGGATGTAAAATAGGAATGTTAAGTTTCTGACAAGCAGTATCAAAAATCAATGGCACCGGAGAGGAAAAATCCAAGGCATTCACAGCAACTTTATGATCTTTTATTTGATCCCCAATGTTCTCAACGGTCAGAAAAAAGTCAATCGTCTTTATTTTTGCTTTTTTGTTGATCGCACGCAAGCGTTTTGCCAAAGCATCTACTTTGTTTGTATCAATATCATCTTCTGTATAGTTTTGTCTATTCAGATTCGATCGCTCTACCTGATCCCCATCCACTATCGTGATTTTCTCAAAACCAAAACGGAGTGCACATTCGGCAATTACACTTCCAATTCCGCTACCCGCGAGCAGTATAGGAAAATCCTTTATAATTTCTTGTTCTTCTTCGCTGAGATATAACCTATTTCGTGAATAACGATCTTCCATGATATCATTTTGATTCAAATTTAAAGCGACTATAGAGATATACAACCACACAAAAGGGTAGTTTTTCAATATCGATTCAATTCATCAAAGATCCATAGTACGCTATTTCAAACCCAAAATAACAGTAAGTTCCTCACTTCCAGATATCCAACCTGTGGCGGTCACTTTCTCTAGCCATTTACTTTCAAGTGTTTCATTCACTTGAATACGTGAGTCGCCCCAATACCCATTTTCGTAAGGGTTGTCCCATAAACCCTGTGAATCCCAATCTGCATTGATATAGCTAATTGCCTTAATGACATCGGCATTCGATTCGATATAGTCAAAATAGGGGGCGTACCACTCATTCCAAATTTGATCGGCCGTCTTCGAAAGCGTTCCCTTGGCCGAAGTACCATCCCAAACTTCGCTGATATTCGAGTTTTCCAATCTTGAATTGTCATAGCCTTGATCGGCCGACTCTGCTATCATTACCGGTTTTCCTTTGGCACGGGCAAGTGCCAACATCTCGTTCAATAAAAATTTCTGGGTGGAAATCGTATTGGAAGCGGCTGTCGCCTGTTCGTTAAGTCGAAGAAACCAGGAGACTCCAAACCAATCTACATAAGCGTCACCGGGATAATAGGTCATCAAATTTTCACGCCCTCCATCTAACAGATCATCGATCGGGGAGGTACTCGATTGCCATACGTAGGCTACATTTGTAACACCTTCTCCCCTTAAGACATCCACTATTTTTCGAAATGCATTTTGGTAGTTGTTACCATCATAGCCATTCCATTGTCCATCGAACTCATATCCAATTCTTAAGTAAAATGCCGTATCATCCAATTCATTAAAGTAAGAAGCCAACTGCCTTATTTGCGCATCTAAATCCCCCTTGGCAATATGAACCGTTTGCCCTACCAGATACAAACCTATCTGAACAGCGGAATTAGGAAATTCCTTTGCCGATTTATAGGCATTTAATGGGCCCGCACCCCAATTTACATCCTCTTCATAAGGCGTATTGTTGCTCTTCCAACCAAGGGCGCCCAGACTGCCAGAAAGTACTCCCGAAAGATTCACATAGGTAGTAATTCCCGTGGGAGTCGGGCATTGCCCGCATTCATTCATATAATCCCGTACTGATTTTAAATCTTGGCCAATAAACAGCATCTGTTCTCCCGTACTGGGTACTAAAAACCCATCAGAAATTTTATTTTCCGGGGTTTCGGGGGTGGTCGGCCCTTCCGAAATTGGTTCTGGATCCACAGGCTCCAAAGTCTGGGGAACGGCGGCATCGGAACTACATGATAGTAAGAGACCAAAAAACAACTGTATGGTACAAAATCGTATTCTATTCATTCTAAATATTTTAAGCTATTCTGGTATATAAGCAATGTTTGTGGTCATTAACCATGCATCCATCTCAAAACCATCTTCCCGCATACAGAAGGAAATGGTATGAGCGCCCGCCTCGGTAACTTCCAAATAAATGGTTGTCGCAACACCGCAATGATTTTCAGGATCTCGCTGGGCAGAAGACCATGTCCAGTTATCCTTTCCCTCACACCATTGCATTCGCGCACCACTTTCGGGCCATTCTCCATCCAGACCGACGTGCACCCCATTATCTTCCGATCCCGAGGAGAATGCACTTGCCCAAACATAGTATTTGCCGGGATTGCGTATGTTCACTTCATAGGAAACAATGCCGCCGATGCCCGGCTCCGGGAAAAAATTCTCGCCCACGATCAACGCATCATCATGGGTTATTCGCGTATCTGGCAATGCCTCGATATATGCGCCACCACTAGCTGTAGCCGAATGATTCGTTATCAAAACCTTGTCGAATGGTAGGCTGTCCGATGTCTGGCGGCGGTACCAGTCTCTTTTTGTATTGTTGGAAGACCTAAAATGAAAGTCCTCTGCTTCCACCTTTAAGAAACCATCCTTTTCCTGAAACGGTGTGGTTTGTGAAGTTCCATTTCCAGGAAAACCGCAAAGTACGAACACCCCGATTCTAAATAGCAATCTCATTTGCTGCAAGTCTATAGTTCGTTATAAAATTTTTGATCCAAAGAAGTTCATCAGAACTCGGTATTGTCCAAATACATCTTTTAAAAAATGCGCTTCGAATCAGCATAAAAACAAATATAGGAGCAAAAAATTCTCAAAGTCACCCTATTTGACGGTTAAAAATGAAAATGCTGCAATATTAATAGTAATTGCTTCAGATTTAATATTGGTACGTAAGACCACCAAATACTTTTGCTCATGAACACTTAATAGGATACTGTTCAGAGATATTTCCTTGAATGTTCGAAACAAAACCTGCCCTTGTAATAGCCAATAATCACAACCGAATTACAGCGGCAAGAATTCAAAAATAAACCAAAATTAACTCACATGATCAAACTCAAAATCGTAACGATTGCTTTGCTGGTGTTTTCAGTTCAAAGCATCTTTTCACAAACCAAAACTGTTAGTGGGGTGGTCTCGGACGAGGCGGGCACACCGCTACCGGGCGCGACTGTAGTTGTAGTAGGCACATCGAACGGTACCACCACAGACTTTGACGGAAACTATACCATAAAGGATGTCGATACAACTGATCAGCTCTCTTTTTCCTATATCGGAATGAGTACGCAAACCATTACGGTAGGCAAGCAAACGGTCATCAATGTTAGCCTTATCGAATCTGCGGAGGCTTTGAACGAAGTGGTGGTGGTAGCATACGGTACCCAAAGCAGGGCTACGGTCACGGGAGCAGTATCCGTTATAGATTCCGAAGAGATTTCCGCGATTCCGGTTACCAACGCCGAACAAGCCCTTCAAGGTAGGGCCGCAGGTCTGAGTATCGTAAATAATGGCGTTCCCGGTTCTACACCTTCAGTTCTAATTAGAGGGTTGGGGTCCATAGGAAGCAATAACCCCCTTTTCGTGATCGATGGGGTGATTGTTGGTAATTTGTCTGGCATTAGCCCGAATGATATTGAAAACATCTCTGTTCTGAAAGATGCATCTACGACGGCGCTTTATGGGGCTCAGGGGTCAAATGGAGTTATTTTGGTAACGACCAAAAAAGGAAAAAAGGGAAAAGCAGAAATCTCTTTTAGCACCTATACCGGATTTTCAACTTTCCAGAAACGATACGATGTGCTGAATACGGCAGATTATCTTAAATATGCCGCCGACCAGGGCGTTGTTCCCAACAGACCGGCCGAATTTTTTGACAACGATATCAATTACCAGGATGAGATTTTCACCACCGGGCTGCTACAAGACTACAATTTAAGTTATTCCGGTGGAGGAGAAAATGGTACCTACCGTTTTTCGGGGGAATATTTAAAGCAAGAAGGCGTTTTGATAAATACTGGCTTTGAACGCTTTTCTTTTAGGGTAAACAGCCAAACTCAAATGGGTAAACTCAAAGTAGGCCAAACCATGTCGGTGGGCTTTGGTAAGCAAAGACCTGAGTTGAGTGGTGGAGGCCGTACCCTTATTGAGCACTCTGTTAAAGCAGCTCCCTATCTTCCCATATACAATGCAGACAATCTAGGTGGTTTCCAAGGGCCCTCTTCTTCTGCCGATGGGCAAGATGCCGAGAACCCCGTACGTATACAGACCATAGCGGATCCCATTAATCGCAATGTGGCCATAATAGGAAATATATTTGCCGAGCTAGAGCTTGCAAAAGGTTTAACATTCAGATCCTCAGTAGGCCTTGACTATTACACTTATAACAATAGTAATTTTGTACCTTCTTATAGTGATGACAGCGTAGAAGGGAGTACTACCCATGCGCAACCTTGGGCGGCTATTTCAAGAAATTCGGGGTACGGACAAACCATTATCTACAACAATAGTATTAATTATACCAAAACATTCAATGAAAAACACAATTTTCAATTCCTTGCCCTAGTAGAGAAATTCGAAGGCAAGAATAGTAATATGAGTGCCAACAGCAGAAATGCGGTAACCGACGAAATTGAGCAGTTGTCCAATGAGGATTCTGCCCTTTCCTCAAATTCCAGTGAAACCAATAAACTAGGTTATGTTAGTCGGTTAAACTATGACTTTGACAATAAATATATCATATCGGGCTCCTTTCGAAGGGACGCCTCCTCGCGCTTTGGTGCGAACAAACGATGGGCCAATTTTTACTCTGCCTCCGTTGGGTGGAATATTGCGGCGGAAGCTTTTATGGAAAATGGTCCATTTAGCACCTTAAAACTGAGAGGTAGTTATGGGACCACGGGTAGCGACGCGATTGGCGATTATCGATATGCACCTTCCTTGGCAGCCGGTTTTGAATACCCCATTGATGGGCAAGTGGCTTTCGGAATCACTGCGGACGGCGGTGATAATCCAGATTTGCAATGGGAGTCTAAAGAATCTCTGAATATTGGTCTTGATCTGGTCACCTCGAATTCAAAGTTCAATGCTTCCATAGAGTACTATGAGAACACTAGTAACGACCTATTGATCAACATTCCGGCACCTACCTCAAATGGTTTCAATGCCGGGAATATTGCGGCCAATGTTGGATCCGGTGTAACCAAAGGATTCGAAGTGGTCATGGGATATAATGATTACGAAGGAGATTTTAAATGGTCTGCCAATGTTAACGTAGGTACTTCACAAAATGAAGTACTAAGCCTCGGAGGCTTGGAAGAATTCGTAGGGGCAGGTTTCAAAGGAGGAGGCACCATTTCAAGAACCGTTGTTGGGGAACCACTTTTCCATTTTTATGGTCTGGTTTCGGACGGCATCTACCAAAATCAGGCAGAAGTAGATGCGGTATTCACCGCAAATCCTGGACAAACCACGGTACAGCCGGGTGATATTCGCTTCAAAGATTTGAATGGCGATGGGGACATTACCTCTGAAGATAGAGCAATTATAGGGAATCCGTACCCAGATTTCAATTACGGCCTAAATTTAAGTGCCGATTACAAAAACTTTGACTTGAACCTCTTTTTAACCGGGGTTTATGGCAATGATGTGTTCAATACCAATACCTATGATTTGGTAGGCGGTGCAAATCGTTTGTTCAATGTAAGCCAAGAGTATTACGAAAATCGATGGACCCCCACAAACCCTTCTACCACTACCCCAAGAACAAATGGAGCAATACAAAATAATGGGGTATCGGACCGATTTGTAGAGGACGGATCCTACACACGCTTAAAAAATGTCACTTTGGGTTATACCATTCCCAATGATATGTTTAGCGAGTATGTTTCCAAGATTCGAATCTATGCAAGTGGTCAAAACTTACTGACCATCACCAACTATTCTGGCTTGGACCCAGAAATTGGCAACTCCAATCCAAACAACGGAAACCTAGAATTCGGAGTAGATCGAGGCAACTACCCACAACCAACGACATTTTTAGTAGGCCTACAAGTATCATTTTAAAAAAAACCAATATGAAAAAAATAAAACTAATTCTCGCTGCTTTTTTAAGCATTCTTGCGACGCATTCATGTTCGGATAAAGATTTGGAACTCGTGAATCCAAACCAATTATCACCGGATACCTTCTTCACCACTGAAAGTCAGGTACAATCATCTGTAAATGCGGCCTACGCAAACCTTCAAACCTTTGCCCTCTATGGGAGACTGTTGTTTTATATGATGGACAATATGTCGCACGAACAAAGTGGCAATGGCCAACAAGAAGGTGACAAGGTGACCTATTCTGATTTTTCATTCGACTCGAGCAACGGCCAAATTAGAGATTATTGGGATAGTTGTTATAGAGGCATCAACAAGGCGAACTTTGTCATTACCAACGAAGAATTGATCAATGCAATCTCTGACGGGGAACTAAGCGCCGTTCGTAAACGAAAATTCATAGGTGAAGCGCGTTTCCTTAGAGCCCATTATTATTGGTTGCTTGTAAATCGTTTTGGAGACATCCCCTTGCAAACTGGCGATGGTAGCAATCCCGAAGGAAAGCCAAAAAGTCCGAAGCAAGACATTATAAACCTTATTATTGAGGACCTTACCTATGCCTCGGCCAATTTGCTGCCAAAAGCTGAGGAGGAAAAAGGGCGGGCCACCAAAGGATCGGCTCAGGCTTTTTTAGGGAAGGTACTCTTATATGAAGAGCAATACGCTTTGGCCTTGGGCTCTTTTAAAAGCATGTCGGGTTATGATCTGGAAGATGATTATTACGATAATTTCAAGGAGGAAACAGAAAATGGCATCGAGGCGGTCTTTGAGGTGGAGTATGACGTAACCTTAGGTACGGGAAACAAATGGAATGGCGGCGCAGTAGGTGCCGGTGGTCCCAATCACGCCACTTTTAGAGGACAGGATTACGGCGTCTTAAACTGGTTCAATGTATATCCCTCAGATGATCTTGTAGCAGAGTTTGAGCCTGGCGACAATCGCTTTCAGGGAAGTTTTTACGTACCCGGCGACACCTACAACAACGGTGAGAGCACCTTGGTTGAGGAGGATTTTGCAGAAAACGGTGGAAATGTACGATCGGTAGCTTGGAAAAAATATCAAAACTATTACAAGCAAACTTCGGAAAACGAAGAATCCGGAATCAATGTAAAAGTAATACGATATGCCGATGTCCTGTTAATGATGGCAGAATGCGAAAACGAAGTGGGTTCACAAGCCACCGCTGTGGGGTATATCAACACGGTACGCGAACGTGCAGGACTCGATGCGTTGGCCACAAGCCTAAGCAAAGCAGCAGTTTTCGACGCCATCGTACATGAACGAAAAGTAGAACTTGCAGGCGAACAGGTGCGTTTTGATGATATGATTCGTTGGGGCATCGTTGCCACTGAATTGGCAAACACCAATTTTCAAGCAGGCAAACACGAACTATGGCCAATACCAGATGGCGAAATAAGTTCGAATGCGAACATGACCACTGCTGACCAAAACCCCGGTTATTAAAAGTTAAAAACATGATTATTTTGTTGAGTTAGTTAAGTAAAAAAGCAGCACCTGGCAAGGGTGCTGTTTTTGATTGTATGCAAAATACTTTTGGCTATGAAAAATAGGCTTTTAACGCTAGGCACCTCTATTCTTATACTTATCGCCTGCAAGCGGGTCGAAAAGCAACCAAAGGACTACCAGAATGGGCCTCTTTTCACTTTGATCCCCTCCGAGCATTCCGGCGTCCATTTTGAAAATTCGGTCGTTCAAACCGATACTTTCAATTGCGTCAACTATACCTATGCCCTCCTAGGTGGCGGAGTGGCCGTTGGCGATATCGATAACGACGGCTTCGAAGACCTTTACTTCACCGCCAACCAACAAACAAACAAACTGTATAGAAACAAGGGAGGCTTTCAATTTGAAGATATCACTGAAAACGCCGGAGTATCGGATGAAAACGGTTGGAGCACCGGCGTTGCAATGATCGATATCAACAATGATGGGTGGCTCGATATTTATGTTTGTAAATCAGCATCCATATTGAATCCGGAGGCACGTAGAAACAAACTATTTATCAATCAAAAAAATGGAACCTTTAAAGAGGAGGGCGAGCAATGGGGGCTGGATCATGCTGGTTTTTCAATACAATCCTACTTTTTCGACTATGACAAAGACGGGGATCTTGACATGTACCTATTGAACCATCGGGTCGATTTTGAAAACACCCTACGAATCGAAAAGAAAGAGAACCAGAAATTCTATCCTGAAACCTCTGATCATTTGTTTCGGAACGACGGCCATGCGTTCACCAATGTGACGCAACAGGCAAAAGTCATAAACAAGGCCTGGGGACTAAGCGCCGCAATCGGCGATTTTAACAATGATGGTTGGCCCGACATCTATGTGGCCAATGATTATATAGCTCCTGACTATTTGTACATCAACAAGCGCAACGGCACCTTTTCCAACCAAATCAACACCCGGTTAAAACACATCAGTTATAACAGCATGGGGGCCGATTTTGCGGATATAAACAACGACCTATTACCTGATCTTATGGTACTCGAAATGTCGGCCGAAGATCATATCCGGAGCAAGGAAAACATGCCGACCATGAACACTACGGGTTTTGCGAAAATCGTAAACTCAGGATACCATTTTCCCTATATGGCCAATATGCTACAACTTAATAATGGCAATGGCTCTTTTACCGAAATAGGACAAATGGCGGGAGTTTCAAAGACCGATTGGAGCTGGGGCCCTTTGCTTGCCGATTTCGATAACGATGGCTTTAAAGACCTGTTCATCACCAATGGAATTGAACGAAATTTTAGCAATCAAGACTACGTTCGCCAAGTAAAGAAGAATCTTGATGCGCATGTTTCCATGACCGTAAAACAAGTCATTGAAATGATGCCCTCCGAGAAACTCGCGAATTACGGCTATCGCAACAAACAAGACCTTGGCTTTCAAAACAGTACTCTCGATTGGGGCTTATCGGAAAAAGTGAACACCAATGGAGCTGTCTATGCCGACCTGGACAATGACGGGGATTTGGATCTTGTACTAAACAATATGGCCGAAAAGGCAAAGATTTATCAAAACAATGCACGTGAAAACTATTTGGATATTGTCTTATCGGGTGGAAAGACCAACAAGAATGCCATTGGGGCCAAGGTAACCTTGTTTTCAAAGCGTGGTAACCAATACCAAGAATTGTATACGACCCGAGGGTATCAATCATCTGTTTCGAAAGTGGTGCATTTTGGATTGGCCCAGACCGAAATCGTAGACCGGGTAGAAGTACTGTGGGGCGACGGGAAGGTGTCGACACGTTCAAATATCGACGCCAACCAACGAATTTACTTCGACTACGAAGCAGTTTCTAAAGACCATCGTACCAAACAAAAGGTTTCCAGGGATTTTAAAATGTTACCACCGAAAAAAATAGGAATCGGGTTCCAACATCGAGAAAACGACTTTGACGACTTTTCCAGACAAGTGTTACTTCCCAGAAAATACTCACAAGCAGGCCCTACCCTATCGGTAGCCGATGTAAACGGCGACGGGCTAGAAGATTTTTTCATAGGGGGCGCCCAAGGCCAAACGGCAGCCCTTTATTTACAAAACCGTCATGGCCAATTTGACAGCCTCCCACAGCCTCCTTTTCAAAGGGATCGCATCTACGAAGACCTAGGGTCCTTATTCTTTGATGCAGACCAAGACGGTGATCTTGACCTCTATGTATGCAGTGGCGGTTACGAATTAGAAGAAACGGCCGATTTATTGCAAGACCGTCTTTATCTCAACGATGGAAATGGGACTTTTACAAGAAGTAACAAACTACCCAAAATGTTATCGAACACAAAAGCGGTGATAGCAATTGATTTCGATAGGGACGGAGACCACGATTTGGTTGTAGGGGGGCACGTAGCCCCGGGCAAATACCCTCTTTCGGAACCTTCCTATTTTTTGGAAAACAAGCAGGGAACATTTACGATCGTAACCGAACAGATAGCCCCAGCTTATGCGGACATCGGTATTGTAAACGACCTTTTATTTTCTGATTACGATAACGACGGAGACGATGATTTGTTCGTCGTTGGGGAATGGATGGCAATTACGGTTCTTAAAAATGAAAACAATACCTACGCCCCAACCAAAGTAAAGGCCTTCGAAAAAACCGAAGGATGGTGGAATACTATAGAAACGATTGATTTAGACCAAGACGGCGATCTTGACTACATATTCGGAAACCTTGGCAAAAACAACAAGTTTCACCCTTCGGAGACGAAACCCTTATACATTTTCGGGGCCGACTTTGACCAAAATGGCAGCTATGACATGGTGCTAAGCAAGTCTTACCAAGAAAAGTTGGTCCCAATACGAGGCAAAGAATGTTCAACGCAACAAAATTCATTCATCGCAAAAAAGACCCCCACTTTTAAACAGTTTGCCCGATCTTCCCTGGCAGATATCTATAGCGAGGAGGCCCTGGAGAAGGCCTATCAAAAGAGGGCTCATTTTTTTGGATCGGCATACGCCTTGAACTTGGGCAAGGGACAGTTTCAATTCAAGGAATTTCCAAATAGTGCTCAAATGGGGCCTACCCTCTCTTTTGCAATTGCAGATTTGAATCAAGACGGATTTGAGGATGTCATCGGAGTCGGGGCCATACACGAATCCGAGGTTGAGACAATTCGGTATGACGGGAACATTGGCTACCTATTAACTGGCGGTGCACAAGGAGCACTTACCCCCTACAGGGATGTCAACTTTTACCTAGGGCAAAATGCAAGGGTCATTCGAAAAATCCATATTGGAAATCAAGCTCATTTCTTAGTAGGAAACAATGATTCGGGCTTGAATTTGATTCGTGCTTTTTAGAAAAAAGAGGAAGCCCTACAAACAGAATAGTTTAAAAAATTATAGGGCAAAATCCAAAATTGACAATCTTAACACCCTAAAAATAGGGATTTGCTCAATTTTAGCACCAAAATGCTTCAGAAGTGCCACAGTTTGTTTCAATTGTAATATTAGAACAATGACAGTAAAAATATATTTGGAACGAAATAAAGCCATGGCTAAGGTGGTTGCTGTTCAAAATGCTTTGCCGATACAAAACACACTAACTAATCTATTACTAGCGCAACGTTCAAACTAACAAAAATGAAGACTATGAAATCAATACGATTGCTAAATTTATTGTTGCTTTTACTAATTGTCGGGTCCTGTTCCGATGATGATACGGAAACGATTCCGACCCCAGAGGCGACCTTTTCGATCACCGCTTCACCAGACAATCCCAACTATTATTTTTTAGACAATACTACACCCAATGCCGAAGATCATTACAGTTTTTGGGATATTTCGGATGGTACGCGTATTCTTGATGAGCCCGGACTTGAGGAATATGAGTTTAAAACACCCGGGGAATTCTCCGTTACCCTAAACATCGTGGGGGACACTGGTTTAAAAAGTTCTTCCAGTATGATCATGGTGACCGGTTCTGGGCCATCGCTTTGTGAAAATGAAACGGCAAAGTTACTTGCGGGTACCTGCGCCGATGGCGAAACAGGAAAAACATGGGTTTGGAGCAAACTAGCCGCCGCTTATGGTGTTGGACCTGGAACAGCGACCAATGACAGTACCGATCCGTTCGACATAAGCTTCTTCAGCAGCCCTGAAAATACCTTTGTTCAGGAGGACGGTAGTAGTTGTGTCTACGACGACAAATATGTCTTCAAACAAGATTTAAATCTTACATACGAAAATCAGAACAACGATAGTTACCAATGGATATGGTCTTGGGCAAACGAAGAGCTCGGCACCAACAACGAGGAGTTTGCCGACGGTTGCTATGGTAGCAGAGAACCGGAATCCTCTAGCTGGTCTATCGAAACAAGAACAGGGAGCGACGGGGCGGAATATCCTTGGTTAATTTTAAGCAATGGGGCTTCTATCGCCTATTACGAAGGAACTTCCGAATATCAGATTTACAGCATTACCGAAGATAAAATGGTGCTAAGGAACGTGACTGCCGATCCCGGAGTACCCTCTACCAATTGGCGTTATTATACCTTGGTCAAAGAAGGCACGGTCGAAGATATTACCCCACCGCCACCTGCCGGTGATATCGTAAACATTTTGCTCAATGGCGAATTGGAATTGGGAGATGGAGACGATTTCACCAATTGGAGCAAGTTCAACGGTGCCGAGCGAATGACCGCCGAGACGGCAGATGTTTTTGAGGGCAGTAGGGCAATGAAGGTCATGAACGAAGTGGATGGCAATCCTTGGGAAACGCAACTAGCGAGCGATGCCGTAACCACAGAAATAGACGCACAATACACTGCCTCGGTTTGGATCAAAGGAGACGACGGTACCATACGCTTTTCCACCAACGCTCAATTGGGGAACGAACAGTATGCCGGTGACTTCACGGTAACCGCAGACTGGACACAGTATACCTGGACGTTTACCGCGACCACCGAACAAACTACTTTGGTATTGGATATGGGAAGTACTTTGGCCAATTACATCGTAGATGGCATTGCCCTGGTAAAAGGCGATACGGCACTACCAGCCCCGGAACCAGAGGGCAACCCGGATAATTTGGCAGTAAACGGTGATTTTGAATTAGGGGACGGGGACGATTTCACCAACTGGAGCAAATTCAATGGCGCCGACAATATGACCCAAGAAACGAGCGACGTACACGGCGGGGCCAGAGCCTTGTTGGTAACAAATCCTGCCGATGGGAACCCTTGGGAAACCCAATTGTCGAGTGATGCCATCACAACCGAAATCGGTACAGAGTATACTGTATCGGCTTGGGTGAAAGGAGACGCAGCTATTATCCGCTATTCAACCAATGCACAACTAGGTGATGAACAGTACGCTGGCGACTATTCCGTTACTTCCGATTGGGCGCAGTATACATGGTCGTTTACCGCCAGTACTGCAGAAACAACGATTGTACTTGATATGGGCGCCACTGGGGGCACCTTCATTGTCGACGATGTTGAAGTAGTCAAAAATTAAAAAAGCCTTAAACAATAAAGATGAAAAAGATAAAAATATATGTTGCTTTCGTACTAGCCGTGGTATTCATCGGTTGTAGTTCAGATGACAATTCGGCAACCACTGCAAAACCCGTAATCCTAGACTTTGAAGTATCCGTGTCTACGGGCAACGGTCTGCGCGTCATAGCCGATAACAAGTCTACCGGAGCTTCTGGTCTTGAAGCCTATTGGCAGTTTACAGAAGGTGGCGAAAAGGTCTTGGACGGACCAGGACCGGAATACTACCTCTACGACGGGCCGGGAGAGTACCAAGTTACCTTAACGATCGAAGCTCCCGAAAAGGCATATACCGATACCAAGAGCATTACCATTGATGGGGAAGCCGGTCCCGATCCCCAGGCAAAAAAAGCCTTGAAGGAAGCGGCCACCACCTTTTCGGTGGGGATGATCGTGCAGGCAAATCGCTTGGGAGGAAAACACGACGAGGTCATTTCCAAAGACTTCAATAGTATTACTTCAGAATATGAAATGAAAATGAACATCATGTACCCTTCAGAGGGTAACTATAATTTTGATGCGGCCGATGCTATTGTCGACTTTGCCGTTTCGAGGGGGATGGATGTGCATGGTCACGCCCTTATATGGCATAATGCCACGCCCTCATGGGTAGAAAACTTCTCAGGCACCGATGCCGAATTCGAGGCAATGGTAGAAGATTATATCACCACTACGGTCACAAGGTACAAAGGCAAGGTACGCTCGTGGGATGTCGTAAACGAAGCAATTGAGGATGGAAGCAACAACCTGCGCAATTCGGTATTCAAACAAAAAATGGGAGACGACTTTATTGCCAAATGTTTTCAATTCGCTAAAAATGCCGATCCAGATGTACTATTATTCTATAATGATTACAACCTCACCTTTGATTCGGGGAAACAAAATGCCATGTTTGCGATTGTCGACGATCTTAAAGCACAGGGGTTGATCGATGGCGTAGGCGCCCAAATGCACATATCCTATAATGGCCCCTCTTCCACGCAGATTCAGAGTGTTGTAGACGGTACCGTTTCACGGGATTTGCTCATGCACTTTTCCGAGTTGGATATACGTGCGAACCCCGACAACGACCTAACTACCGCCCTGACCGATAGCAGGGCTATCGAACAACAGGCAAAATACCGAGAGGTTGTTCAAATTTACAACGCCATTCCGCAAGACAGTAAATTCGCATTGACCATTTGGGGCTTGCGCGATAATGAATCTTGGTTATTGGACTTTTGGGGCAACCCAGATTGGCCCTTGTTGTACGATGCATCATTCAACACAAAAAAAGCCCATGACGGATTTTTGGAAGGGCTGGAATAACACATAATTCGTAGAGTCCTGCTGAAATGGTCTATGCCTTTTTTTGCAGGACTTTTTTTTTGAAACCAATTAGGAACAATATGAAAAAAGGATTTTTAATAGATATGGATGGGGTCATTTACAGTGGCGATACTATGATTGAGGGAGCAGATTCTTTTATCGCGAGCTTACAAAAAGAGAAAATCCCATTTTTGTTTATGACCAACAACAGCCAACGCACCCCCTTGGACACGGTAAACAAAGTAAAAAAAATGGGCATACATATCGAAGAATCAAACGTGTACACAAGCGCTATGGCTACCGCTTGGTTCCTTTCCTTTATGAACCCAAACGGAACAGCCTATGTGTTGGGAGAAGGCGGTCTTATAAGCAGTCTTCACCAGCAAGGGTATTCGTTGGTGAATCAAAATCCAGATTATGTGGTGGTCGGGGAAGGAAGGAACTTTACCTTGGAAATGGTGAATAATGCGGTGGACATGATCTTATCGGGGGCCAAGCTGATCGCCACCAATCTCGACCCCTCCCCAAAGAAAAAGGGATGGTCGAATTTGGGCATCAAGGCAATCGTAAGCATGATCGAGGAAGCTACTGGCAAAACAGCATTCTCGGTCGGTAAACCAAGCCCTGTAATGATGCGTGCGGCCAGAAAGACCTTGGGCTTAGAGGCAAAAGAGACCATCGTAATCGGGGATACCATGGGAACCGATATTCTTGGTGGTGTACAACTCGGTTATACGACCATCTTGACCTTGTCGGGGGTTTCCAAAGCTCCCATATTAAACGACTACCCTTTTAAGCCCGATATGGTAGTGGAATCTGTTGCCGAACTAGATTTAAAAAAGGCGTTAAAACTCAAGTAATCATTCTATTCTTTATAAGGGTCGATCGTTTCGATGGTTCCATCTGGACGATGGATCAATTCGGTTACTTTTACAGATCGCAAATGGGTCACACCTTTTGACAAGCTAGCATCATGGTAAAACAAATACCATGTATCTTTTACCTTACAAATAGAATGATGGGAGGTCCACCCCACTACGGGGTTCAAGATACGGCCTTGATAGGTAAAAGGACCGTAGGGGGTATCCCCAACTGCATAACAAATAAAATGGGTGTCTCCTGTAGAATAGGAAAAATAGTATTTCCCATTGTATTTATGAACCCAGGAAGCCTCAAAAAAACGTTTATCATTCTCCTGTTCCAGGAATAAATCACCATTTTCATTTAGAATTTTTACTGCAACCGGTTCTTCATCAAATGCCATCAGATCATCTGTTAAACGTGCAACAATTGGCAATAAGGCAGGTTCTGAAGGCAAGGGAAGCGCATTGGCCTCATCATAGACATTCGCTCTATATTTCTGCAACTGTCCGCCCCAAATGCCGCCAAAATACATATAATACTTTCCGTCTTCGTCTTCGAACACTGCTGGATCAATTGAATAACTACCATCAATGGCAGTTGGTTCCGCTACAAATGGCCCCATAGGCCGATCGCTAACAGCGACGCCGATTTGGAAAATATTGTCGGCCCGTTTTGCAGGAAAGAACAAGTAGTATTTTCCATCTTTGTGCGCCGCATCCGGGGCCCACATTTGGCGTTCTGCCCACGGCACATCGCGCACATGCAGTGCCTCCCCATGATCAACGGTCTCCCCGTCGATACTATTCATCGATAGCACATGGTAATCCTCCATCCCAAAATGATCCCCATTGTCGTTAAAGGGAATTCCCGCTTCAATGTCATGAGAGGGATAAATGTATACCTTCCCCTCAAATTCATGTGCAGAGGGATCCGCCGTATACATATGGGTTACCAAGGGTTTCGAAATGGCACGTTTGTTCAGGTCATCAAAATCTATATGGTCAATTGCATCTTCTGGCATAGGGTATTTTTAAAAATTCTTAAGGGGTTCTTCGTTCTTTTAAATCAGCTTCTATTTGTAGTTCCATGCGTTTGTTTATTTCGTAGAAATAAAGCAGTCCGATACCGATCAGAAAAGGAATTGCCGCATAGATACTGATAGACAATTTTATTCCGTTCACCGTTTCGGCGAGTTGTTCCGTTAGGGCTGCATCATAGGAATAGGACCCCAAAATACCGGTTACCATGGCACCTCCGAACGTAAGGCCCAGTTTTAGGCCGACCATCATTGCCGAGAAGATAATGGCGGTCGCCCTGCGGTTGTTCTTCCATTCAGAATAATCGGCAACATCGGCAATCATGGCCCACAGCAAGGGAATTGTAATTCCGTAAAAGAAGCCATGTAAAATCTGTGTTCCAAATATGAGTAAAATCGATTCTGGACCATAGAAATAGAAAAGCATAATGAACACCGTTGACAACAACAGGGCACTACCGAATACGTCGCGCTTTCCGAAACGATCCGCCAATCGTTTTGAAAAGAGAATTCCGATGATCATAAAAATGATCCCTCCTGCGTTGAACAGGCCAAAACCATAGCCAGCAACGTCATCGAGACCGGTTGCACCAAAATTTTCCAAAAATGTTGACAGTGCTTCCTTGCTTACAAAGTTTTCAAAATAATAAATGTACATCCCGCCCTTTAAGGCAAGGGTAACGAAAACCAACGTGGTCAATACCAACATCACTACCCAAGGCCTATTTTTAAAGAGGTCCCCCAAGTCTTGGCGTACGGTAGATTTTTGCTCGGGCTTTGGAACAATCCGTTCTTTGGTGGTAAAAAAAGTAATCAACAGCAAAATTGTACCTCCAACGGCCAGGTAGGTCATTACCGTTTCAAAACCTGCCGCTTGATCCCCATCTCCAATACTGTTTACGATGGGATAAAGGAGCACCTGAATAATGAACTGGGCCACCATTACCGCGACGAACCGGTATGCGGAAATACTATTTCTTTCGCCCATATCCCCCGTTATTACCCCACTTAAGGCCGCATAGGGCAGGTTATTGGCCGCATAGAGCACGAGCAAGAGGGTGTAGGTGACAAAAGCATAGACCACCTTTCCGCTTTCACTAAAATCCGGAGTGCTAAATGCCAGTATGGATATAATGCCAAAAGGCACAGCGGTCCATAAAATCCACGGGCGAAACTTACCCCATCTGGTATTGGTACGATCGGCGATCATCCCCATAAGGGGATTAAAAATAATCGCTGCAAACAGCCCAACAAAGAAAATAATGGCACTTGCGGTTGTGGTAGGGATGTTATAAACATCCGTATAGAAGTACGCGATAAACGTCATTAAGGTCTGAAAAATAAGATTCGCCGAAAGGTCGCCCAGGGCGTAGCCTATCTTTTCCCCCACTGATAACTTTTCCGATGCTGAACTCATTGCTTTGTTGTTTGGTTGTAGGTGACTTTATCTTTTTCCTTTAGGGCCAGCACCTTCGTATATGCCTTCTTTGGAGCAAAATCGCGGTCAAATAACAAGGGATGGTTGGTACGCCCCTTTATGGGCCAGCCATTCAGCCAAGAGCCACCGTCATTTACTCCCCAAAAAGTGACACGATCAATTTTATCTTCATGCTTTAAGAAGAGTTTGAACAAATCTTGGTAACGTTTGGCTAGTTTCACTTGTGCAGAATCGGGAAGACCATTGCGATAGGGATCCATTTGCGGGTCTCCTTCGTATTCCTCATAACTTAGGCTTACCTCGGCACCTTCAGCATCCCACGGATTGGGGAGGGCCGTTACGTCTAGTTCTGTAAAAAGCACCTTTACTCCCAGTTCTGAATAGGCGATAATGCTGTTTTCAATATCTTCCAAAGTAGGGCCTACCAGACTCCAATGGGCTTGCATTCCCACACCATCGATTTTGATACCTTTGGCCTGCAAACGTTTTACCAAACGCACCACTCCTGCGCGCTTTTCTGGCTTCCAAAGATTGTAGTCATTGTAGATTAGCTCTGCTTCCGGATCAGCCTCGGCAGCAAGTTGAAAGGCATATTCGATATATTCATCCCCAAAAACCTGTTGAAAAAGCGACTTTCTAAGAGACCCGTCCTCGTTCAAAGCTTCGTTCACCACATCCCAAGCATGTATTTTTCCCCTGTATCGACCCACAACCGTGTTGATATGGTTTTTAATTTGATCTGCCATGGCAACACTGTCTTTTATGGAATGCATAAAATCGGGCAACTGACTATGCCAAACCAACGTATGGCCCACAATGAACATATCCATCTTTTCTCCTAGGGCCACATACTTATCGGCAAACGCAAAATCGAAGGAATTCGGTGTTGGTTGTAGATACATCCATTTCATATTATTTTCAGGGGTTAGGGTGTTAAACTCCCTGTTTATGACCGCAATGCCTTTATCATCAGCCTCCATAATTTGAGACTCATTGATCGCAGCCCCTACATAAAAACTATTCGCAAAGCTACTTTTAAGAGAGGGCAGTACTTTTGTTGGTTCTTGAGCGGATTCCATTGATTTGGTTTCTTTACAGCTGGTCAACAAGAACAGGAGCGCACTCAGCACCACAGCCATTTTCCTTATTTTCGTCATGAGGATACTTTAAAAAATTGGTTTGTATTTATCTATTTGACCACAAGGTTCACAAGTTGCCATGTGGCTTCCTTCCTAACAAAAGAACCCATTGGGCATTACCGAATTTGCAGCAAGTAAATTTGCGGTTTATACCGTCAACTCTGTAGTACATATGAAGCAGACAGTGGAAGTTTTGGGTATTTAGTCCTCTTTTAGTGTTTTTTTAGAAAAATCAACAGCGAAGAAAGGCGGTTTCCTATAACATTTAGTAGATGGAATTGATGATAGAAGCGTTTCTAAGGGAAAATTCGTATAACGCATTTGCTCCTTGTAAACTAAGTTTTCTGACAATGTTGGACTTGTGTTTTTTAATGGTTTTTACGCTGTTAAAAAGTTTCTGAGCGATGCATTCAGTTCTTAAATGCTGGGAAGTCAACTTGAGGATTTTTAATTCTGTTTTGGTAAGCCCACTTATCTGGTTAAGGCTAAAATCTGCGTTCGCCATAAATTTAGGATCACTTTTAAGCTTATCGGAATAATACTTATGGCCTGCTATTACTTGTTCTAAGGTAATATCAAACTCAGATGGCATATATTCTTTGTGCAAAATACCATAAACATTATCAAAAAAAAGTAGTTGAGCCAATGTCCAGTTCGAAATATTCCCTGAAAAAATGATAAACTTGGTATCGAGACACATCTTAAATGCGTCAGCAACAATCGAGATACCATTTTTTTTTGGAAGTTTAATATCCAGGACCACTATATGAGGTTGTAACTCTATAATCTGTTTCATCGCAATAAGACCATCTCCACAGTTTTTTCCGATTATTGCAAGTGTCGTATTTTTTTCAATGACACACTCAATACCATACCGGGTCATAGGGTGATCTTCCACGACCATGATTGTTTTTTGTATATCCAAAATAAAGCAGTAAAGTTTAAATTATCAATTTATCTATGCAAAACAGCACACTACAGCACTATTGGGCAATTATAAGACCAAAAAGTACCTTTTTTCAAACGAACTTATGTACACCTTTAGGAGTATTTTACTTTTTCCCGAACAGCGTAAATCTTAGTTTTATCCAATTTTTTCAGGCAATAACATAGTCGCTTTTGATCTTTTCCTCTTTCGCCAACGGAAGAACAATATCAATTTTCAAACCTTTTGAGGGCATGTTGTTTATTCTTAAATCAGCACCCAGTTTTTCCGATAAATTCTTAATAATGGTCATCCCCACGCTTTGTGGGTTCTTCAGAATTAACTCCTGTAATAGTTCTTTGCTTGAGGTCTCTACTATCATATGATCTTGCTTCAATTTTATACCTCCAGCATTATCTTCTATTGTCATTAACAGCCTTTCTTTCTCTTGTGTTGTAGCGACGGTAATTACAGCATCATTTGGTGAAAACTTTATGGCGTTTGATAAAACATTATCAATGATCCTATCCAACAATACTGCATTTGAATAGATATAGGAACAACTATCTTCCACGAACTTTTTATGTACCCTGATTCCCTTACTTTTCATATGTACCCCATGAGATACCAACTGCCTTTCTATCAATTCATTTGCATTAAAACGATGATACGCCACTTTTCTATTTTCATTTTTGGCATCGATTAGGCGAATGTTTAAAAAATCATCTATCAATTTTTTCCCCCGCCAGATCTCCTTAAAAAGCATATCCTTGAACGCTGCATCAAAATCATCCAACTGTTTGTCATGGAGCTGCACATACAGTTGAATGTTTGAAAATGGAGCTTTTAGGTCATGCGCCAAAAAATCTATAAATTCAGTTCGCTGCGCGTTTGCCAAAGACAAAGAATCGTTCATACCGCTCAAATTTTGGTTGGCCAAGTCTAGTTCCTTGTTGATTTTTTTTAATTTTTGACGTTGTCCAAAGAGCAAACCGGCAAAGACCAAGATACTACCCACAAGCATAGCTCCCAGTATCAGAAGACGGCGATGATTCAATAATTCGCGTGCTTGTGCATCGGCCTTTTCCTTAAACAATTCCAATTCATTCTCCTTTTTGGCCGTTTCATAACGTACATTCAAATCTGCAATGTTCTTATCCTTGTCCCTGTTCAATAGCTCAAAGTTGATGGAATTATACTTGGCGTGTGTCAAATAGGCATCCTTGTATTTTTCCTGTTCAAAATAAAGAGCGGCGAGTTCTCTATACAGTCTTAGGGCAATTATTTTATCCTCCTCAACAATAGAATACGTTTCTACTTCCTTTAATATTTTAATCGCTTCCGAAGTGTTTCCATATTTACTTAAGATTTTTGCTTTTGAAATAAGTGTAAACACTCTACCCCTCACTTCCAATTTTCCAGGTTCAAAGAGATTCAGGGCTTCATCTAGCTTTTTAATCGCTAATTTGTAGTTTTTCTGTTTTTCGTAAATGAGCGCTTCATTGTGGGTAATTCCCATGAGATACCTTTTTAAGGTAGTATCTTTTTTAATCTCTTTTCTATTCAATCCAAAAATGATGACTGCCTCACTAAACTTTTTTTGTTGTATGTAATTCATTGCTAGATTATTACGGATTTTCACCGTACAGGCAAGGTCGTTGTGTTCTTCGCAAACCTGCAAACCCGATTCGAACATTTTTTTTGCAAAATCATAATTTTCGGTCATGGCGTTCAAAACGCCCAACTTACTATAGATATCCGCAGCAGTTCTGCTATGATCGTCTAGTTTCAGAGCGTCATGCAATGTTGAAATAGCGGTTTCATAATCTACTGTTAACTCTTTGATTTCGGAAAGATACATGAGTGCTTCTTGTTGATACCGCACATGTTGCTGAATTTTGGCCTCCCTATAAGCAAAGTCGATTACTTGTGCTGCCAAAGAAAGTTTATCGTCGTCAATCAACAACACCCCAACCTCTAGCGGAACCGAAAGATGCTCCTTTAATCCGGAATCTGCCAATAAACTATCTACCGTTATACGTAGCGTCTCTGGCCGACCTTCTTCCAGGATTTTTTTGAAATTACTCTTCCATTTTTTATAGACGGACAAACTGTCTTTATCCCCACTTGTAAAAGCAGGCTTTACTTTAATTGATGCAGCACTTACACCATGCACGTTTGCTTTGACAACATTAGGATAGGAGCTGCTAGCTTTTAAAGAAAGTGAAAAGCAAATAAAGAGTATGAAAAGGCAAATATCATTTTTGAAAAGTTGTTGTTTTTTCATGGGGGAAGGGTTGGTTCAACAAAGCGTACATTTTTATTATCACATATAATCAAAATTTTATTTAATAAAAATACGCCATAGTATGTACGTAAAAATGTACAAGTTGGACTAGTTTGCATTCTCACAAAAACCTATTTATTATGAAAAAAACAATGTTCACAATCAAATCAATGGTAAGCCTGCTTTCATTTATCATGCTTGCTTCATGCTCCAAAGACACCCTTGAAACGGAGGCCTTGGAAACAAGCGAGAAGAAGCCGAGTACCGTAGCGGCTGCAAGAACGTATAGTTTTGGAGCCACTAGAGATCTAGTCAGAGGTAACCCTTTGCCCTTCCTCTGGGCCTATACAAATAGTTATGACGCATTTCAATATAGCCGGGAAATTGTATATACCGGTGGTGCCGAGTTTGGTTGGGAATTAGATATTGCCCTGACCAACAATCTCCCTTTTGGGTGGTATAAAAAGTCTCCAAATACAAATCCTAGTTTTCCAATGAAAATCGTTTACATGGAAGGACAGGATATCCCTTTTAATACAAAACAGGCCATTTCACCCGGCCAATCCTTGCCTTCCAACTGGGTGTACGACCAAGTCGGAAGTACGCAATTTTCGGCTCGGGCGGTATATCTTGGAAATTCATTCCTAG
The DNA here is from genome assembly GCA_938020445.1 of uncultured Flavobacteriaceae bacterium. Classification (GTDB taxonomy): domain Bacteria; phylum Bacteroidota; class Bacteroidia; order Flavobacteriales; family Flavobacteriaceae; genus Pelagihabitans. Next base: position 109,549 of record CALIIC010000028.1, read on the forward strand.
GGGATACTTCACGGGCGTTGATCAACCAAAGCTTACCCAACGGATGGGAATATAAAGAATATAGCACGCAAGGAGCGGTCAAGATTGAGAATGTCAATGGAGAGCCAAGAACTGCTCCTACGCCCCCTTCTTTACTTAGTGGAGAAACTTTATGGGCAGGGCAGCATCGGGATTCCCCCAATGGGCAATACCGAATTTTAATGCAAAGTGATGGTAATTTGGTGTTATACGATCTTTGGAATTTAACCAGTGAAGGTTGGTGGACTGCATTGTGGTATAGTAATACTTATAACAACCCGGGCGCTAGATTGGCAATGCAAGCAGATGGCAACTTAGTGGTGTATAGCAGCGCTAACAGCCCTCTTTGGAATTCTGAAACTTGGGGGAACCCAGGGGCCCAACTTCACGTTCAGGATGACGGAAACTTAGTTATCTACGGTAATGGAATTGCAAAATGGCATCGATGGCAATAACATCGGCATAAAATCTTGCGGGGGCCTAATTACCCCCCTTTCTTTCTCAAATGGAAAGACAGGCCCCTGCAGGATATGTTCTTACAAAAAATACAACCCCAAAAACAACATGATCATGAAAAAAAATAAAACAGTCACCCGCGTGGTGCGTAATTTATTGGGCATTTTCATCACCCTAGTTTTCATTGCTTGCGAAAAAGAGCTGGATCTTGAAATCGAAACAGCGACAATAAAAGAAGCCTACGAAGAAGCGGACGAACTAAATCGACAAGAGCTCAACGCATATATACAAGAAACAGTGCTAACAACTCAACAATCGTTCGATTGGTCAAAAGCCCCCATAAACATCATATGGAGTGCTCTCGAACATTCAGATTATATCGCTACTGTTGGTTACCGTAGGGCAGAATGGAAAGGAAACGATGAGCTAGCCATTCAATATATGACCGAACTATCCCAATCGGGAAGCGAAAGCAAATCACCGAACAATGGTCTTGTGAACATCAAAAACAGCCTTATTGAATTAATTGCGGGCCATAGTAATAAGGAAGGTTCCAAAAATTCTCAAAACATAGTATTAAAAGAGCTTGCTCCCTTACTGTCAATGGAATTAAGGATCGATTCGAAAGAGGCCCTAGCCACCTTATTGAACCAAGAGACACTACGGTATTTAGAACCCGCCTTTGATACTCAAATTAGTTCGGTTACCAAGAATTCCAAGGCCATTCCACCAAGACTAGGCTGCTCAAGAAGCGGGGGAGAACCTAGTAATTGTGGGGAACTAGAGCGCAATGGCACTCACTACTATGTAATGGATGGAACGAATAAAATATCCTGGAATTATTGGAACCACGGTATTGAAGGGGCCTGGGCGTTAGGTGCCACAGGAAGAAAAATCGGAGTAGCGTTGTTAGATACTGGTGTAGGTGACGTCTGGTTCAACGATTGGGATGGATCACAGGATATAAAAGATTTTTTCACCAACTATCAAACGGTGAATGGCCGAAGATTTGAATTTAACAACCGAGTTGAAGGTAAAAGAGATTCTTATTATAAGGATATTTGTTATGACCCTTGCGGTCATGGCACTGCATTGGCCGGGGTTCTCGGTGCTCCACGAAGAACCGGCAGATATTCTTTTGGAGACGGGGTACACCCCAGACATATGACCGGAGTAGCATACGGTTGTGATCTATTTGCCTATCGCATTGGGGATGATGTGGTCATTGGTCCTGAGGATTCTTGGAACACGGCTTCCGCTTTTCAAGAAGCGACCAGCAACCCAGCTATCAAAATCATTAGCATAAGTCAAGGTACCAGCGACATTGGCTGGTCAAATGTAGCTGATGCCATAAAAGTTGCCTATAACAGGGGGAAGTTAATTTTTGCAGCGGCCGGTACCATAGGTGGCATAGGACCAAACGTACCTTCTTGGGCTATTTTTCCGTCGAACATGACGTATGCAAACGGAGAAGTCGTCATGGGAGTAACCGGAGTTAAGAGAGCCAATGGAGATGTGGTCTGTGACGATTGCGTGAAAGGTTCAAAGGTAGATTTTAGCATTGAAATGCAATTCTCGGACATAAAACCAATGGGGCTGCAATTGCCGATCAGCCGTGGGGCCATCTTACATTGTAGAGACAGAATAGATAGTTTTTTAGATACGCAAATTGGTGGTTCCTCGGTAGCAACGGCCACTATGGCGGGTATTGCCGCTTTGGTATGGAGCAAAAACCCTCAGGCCTCACGGGCAGAAGTATTGCAGGCATTGAAGACTACAGCGCAATACTCTGCAAAAACGTCCGAGTTTGGTCATGGAAAACCCAATGCAAAAAAGGCCGCAGAGTACTTAAGTGGCACTTTCTTTAACATTTATGAACTTTATTCAGGCATGCAGCTTGAACAGAATGAGTTTCTACAATCTCAAAATGGCAAGTACCGTCTTTGGATGCAAACAGATGGTAACGTAGTTATTTATGACGTTGCACTTTCTAGAGCCATTTGGGGAACCTATACCAACCAGGGGAAAAGACTAATCATGCAAACCGACGGAAATTTGGTTTTGTATGACGCCGCTTGGAAACCATTATTTAATACCCAGACTTGGGGAAGTCCCGGGAATTATGCCAGACTAGAAGATGATGGGTATCTAAAGGTGTATACAAGTGAAGGCAGAGAAGTATGGAGTTCTCAATGGAATCCTTAGTTTAACCTCTTAAGATTTTTAATTTTCGTTGTTATTATTCTGTTTAAAATATGGCTTTGCGCAAAGGGTGCGCCAAGCCATATTTGTTTTGCGTATATATACAAACTCCATATCTATTTCGACTATAGAATACCACGGGATACTAGAAACGAGTAGTTATTAGTGCCATCAACACTCTATTAAATACCGTATTGCTTAAGTGGTGGAAAAGAGAATGTAAGCTCTCAAAATTAAGAAAGGCGTTGTTCCTAAAACCAAATGATTCATTCATTTTTGATTTCAGTAGGTAATACTCCAAAATGGGATTTAAAGCACTTGGTAAAATAGGAGGGCGATGAGAAGCCTACTTTAAAACTTACTTCGCTGATCGAATCGTTGCCGTTTACAATCATTTGTTTTGCTTTTTCCAAACGAATCTTACGAAGAAACTCATTGGCCGTATGTCCTGTCAAAGCTTTTATTTTTCGATACAACTGACTTCTACTTAAAAAGAGATCTTCGGCCAAATGCTCCACGTTCAGGTTTGTATCGTCGATATTCTCATGAATATAGTTGAGTACTTTGGTAATGAACGATTTGTCTAAAGAGCTTGTTTTCTCGGGTAAATGTAGATTGCTCGTTTGATTAAAGTATCGATCGAATAAAATTTGACGACTGCTGATCAGTTGCTTCAAATGCGATTGCAGCACCTTCATTTTAAAAGGTTTACTTAAGTACACATCGGCCCCTGAATCAATTCCTTTTGCCCAATCATCGGTCATTGCCTTTGCCGTAAGCATTAAAATCGGGATATGACTCGTTTTTATATTTGCCCGCATCTGGGTACAAAATTCAAAACCATCCATCTCGGGCATGATCACATCGGTTAAAACAATGTCGGGAATGCGCTCATTGGCAATGGCCAATCCCTCTTTACCGTTGGGTGCTTCTACAATACTATATTCACTTTGCAGCTCCCCTTTTAAATAGGTCCGCAATTCTTTATTATCTTCAATGACCAATAGCTTTTTCTTATCTTTTTTGGGAATTACGGCCGTTTTGTAGTCAGGGCTCGTAAAATCGACCACTTCTTTCTCGATTTCGACCGCCTCCTGTTTTTCCTGGGGTACTGTATCGGTAAGGAATAGTTCGTTGTTTTGAAAATGTTCTTTTCCAAGCGGTAGAATTATCCGAAAATGAGTGCCCTCGTTCACCTTGCTTTCCACTTCTATTTTACCTTTATGAAGATCTACAAAACTTTTGACCACCTCTAGCCCAATTCCCGTTCCTCCATAGTACTGACTGTTCATTTCCTTGACGAGATAAAAACGTTCAAAAATACGATCTACTTCCTCTTTCTTTATCCCAGGCCCGGTATCCTGAATGCCGATTTCCATAGCGGCCACAGGCGTTGTTTCATTCACCAATGGCAATAATTTCGGTTCTGCCGTACGATTGACTCCCACGGTAATCAAACCATTTTCGGGAGTTACCTTGAACGCATTCGACAAGATATTGAACACTATTTTTTCGAGCATACCGGGATCCGCCCAAATTTTTAGGGAAGTAGAATCGGCCTCATTAGAAAGTATGATGTTCTTTTCCGAAGCCTCTTCCTCGAAATGACCACTCACCTCTTTGACAAACGAAACCGCGTTGATTTCTGAGGCGGTAACAGACATTTTGTCCATTTTCAATTTCCTAAAATCCATCAACTCATCGATCAATCGGGACAATCTGCTGGTGTTCTTATGAATGATTTGATGTTTTTCCTGAACACTTTCAGGAAGTTGCAATAAGCTATTGTCCAATATATCTTCCAAAGGATTTAAAATCAATGTCAACGGTGTTCGAAACTCATGTGAAATATTAGTGAAAAATTGCAGCTTTTTTTCATGTAAAATTTCCTCCTGCTTGCGCTTCTCACGTTCAAACTTTATCAAACGTTTTTCCTGAATACGTTCATTTACGATCCGAAATGTCATGAATGCCAAAAAGCCCAAGAACAAAACATACCCTAAAATTGCCCAATTGGTCGCCCACCATGGCGGTAATATCTCAATTTTCAAGGAAATGGCCTCTTCATTCCATACCCCATCATTGTTTGCCGCTTTCACTTTAAACACATAGTTTCCTTTTGGTAGATTGGTATAGGTAGCACTGCGATTGTCCGCTACATAATTCCAGTTTTCTTCAAAGCCCTCTAAATAATAGGCATACTGATTTTCCTCGGAGCGGGTATAGTTTATCCCCATAAACTCAATGGTAAAAACCGATTGTTTATGATTTAAAACCAGTGCATCCGTCTCTGACAATACTTTTTGCAAAGGCGCGTCATTCGAACCTGGCACCACCGATTCATTAAAGAGTTTTAAATCGGAAAAATACAGGGATGGAGGGTTTTTATTCACCAGGATGTTGGTCGGGTCAAAGTAATTGATTCCTCTAAAGTTCCCGAAGTACAACATGCCATCGTCACCCTTTAAAACAGCATTGTTGTTGAAGTCATTGGTCAACAACCCATCTTCACGGGTGTAATTGGTCAAGGATTCCGTCTTCAGATTTAGATGAGAAAGCCCCTTGTTACCGCCAAACCACAGGCCGTTTTCGGTCTCCACAATAGTAGAAACGGTCTCTTGGTCTACACCATCAATTTCGGTATACCATTTAAACGTTTTCGCCTTGGTATCATACTTGCATAGCCCATCACCATCAAGACCGATCCAAATAGATCCCGATGCATCCTCCATCAACGCCAAAACAGTATAAACATCGCTTTCTTTGCCTTTCACATCATTCATTTGTTGGTTCAAGGAGATTACTTGGTAGGTCCCATCGGCCTCAGGAATTACTTTAAAAAGTCCGCGAGTAGTACCGAGCCAAATATGATCTTCCCCATCTACCAGAACCTTTCGAATATCAGTGTAATGAATGCCCTGTGAATTGAAAGACTCCGAATTGTGAAATGTAAATTCATTGGTTCGTGGGCTATAGGAATGTAGCCCATTTAAAAAAGTGCCGATCCAAACGGTTCCTTTGGAATCTTCCGCAAAACTTAAAATACGATTGGAAGCAATGGCACCTTTGGTACTTGCGATGTTGAAATTTTTAAAAACAGTCTCATTTTTTTGAAGAAAAAATATCCCTGAATTCCAGGTTCCTACCCAAAAATTTCCTCGGGAATCTAAAAAAACCGTTTGTACATCGTGACCCGTTAATCCTGTCGCAATGTTGTTTTTTTCATCAACAAGGTGCACGAACTCTTGCTTTTTGACATCCACCACATCCACACCGCCACCGTCCATGCCAATCCAAAAGGTACCATCCGTATTCTTCACGATAGCCGTTACGGATCCTGTTTGTAAGGAATTGGGAACGTTTGGTAAGCTTTCGATGTCTTTGAATTTATCATAAAACTGATCATATACACCTACCCCGTTGTTATAGTATCCTACCCAAATACGTTCTTGTGCATCTACAAATAAGGACCAAACAGAATTAGACTTGATACTGTTTTTATTGAATTTGTCATATCGATAATTTTTCAAAACCCTACCCTCTTTGTCGATAAGAAAAAGACCATCATTTTCGGTTCCAAAAAGTAACCGCCCGTTGGGAAGTTGTACAAAGCACAAAACACGTTTATCGGTTACTGCATATTTTTTAAAAGGTTCCCGACCATTATTGGAATCTAGCTTAAAAAGTCCATCAGAAAAGGTACCCAACCAAAGGCTTCCTGCATCATCGACCAACAACGACTGTATATGTTCCGAAACAATCACCGATCCATTGGAAGTCTGCACCCTTTTTTGATTGAACGTATTATGTTCCCGATCATATTCCAATAACCCTCTATTCGTACCCACATAAATGGTGCCTGACAAATCTTTAGCGATGCTGTTGATCAAAAGGTTATAGGTCTCAAAAGGAATAGTCATTTTAATTTGCCCTACTGCGTCGTTTTCCGGATCTAAATAATAAGCACCATATTGATTCGTACCTATCACCAATTTTCCAAATTCATCTTCTATGATCGCGGTTACTTGATAGGCCTTATTTTGGTCGTTTTCTGTTGCTAGCGGTATTCGAATAAACTTGTTCTGATCCCGATCGTAGCGGTTAAGTCCTGCTCCGGTACCAATCCACAATCTATTGGCACTATCAATAAAGCTGGTATAAATAAGAGAGCTACTTAAGGTACTCGCATCGTCCCAACGGTGTTTGTAGTATGTATAATCGGTACCATTGAACTTCGTTAAACCAACTCCATTGGTCCCCATCCAAATAAATCCCCTATGGTCTTGGGTAATGGTTGAAATGGCGCGTTGTGTATTGCTTTCCTTAATATTGACAAATAGGTAGTCGGTATCCGGAAATTGTGAAAACGCACAATTTCCGCACAATAGGACACTTATGAAAAAAAATACATTTTTATCGAATAATCGCATAGATAGGTTAATCATTAATTCCCCTTACAATTTGGCAATAGCACTCCAAAGTAATTTATTTAGGCGGATTTACTGCCAAATTTTCCACTTCGAATTTGGTACAGACCTAAAAAAGTACTGGTAGGTTTAAAACATTGCCCATAGCATAAAGCCATACATGCTATATTATTGGTTATTGAATTTAAAAAATAGCACAAACTTGAATTTTACTACCACATTTGAAGCAATTTGGTTAAAATGCAGTGTGAGCCACAACTTGGAATTGTTAAAACGCGGACTGCTTCAAAAATTTCAGCAGTGGCTTCATGATCGCTAGTACTTTTTACAGAATACTCTTTTCTTGCAGTTCCTTTAAGAACAATACCAAAAGTTGTGCTCTAACAAGGTTGAAATTAGAACCATACGCATAACAAAATATATACTTATACGAATCGTATGTACTATGTAGGATTGGATATCGGCAGCAGTTCGATCAAGGCGGCCCTTGTGGAAGTGACCTCTGGCAAAAGCCTTGGCGTGGTTCAGGAACCGGCCCTTGAGATGGGAATGCTGGCGGTGCACAACGGTTGGGCCGAACAGGACCCCGACCGGTGGTGGGAACACGTATGCGCGGCCATTGTTTCCTTAAAGGGGACATATAAGGTCACCTCCGATCAGATCATCGGGGTGGGCATCTCCTATCAGATGCACGGGCTGGTACTGGTAGATGGGGAAGGGCGCCCGCTTCGCCCCTCGATCATCTGGTGCGACAGCCGGGCGGTGCAGATCGGTCGGGACGCCCTTACCGCCATTGGTGAAGAAAAGTGCGGTACCCGCCTTTTGAACTCGCCGGCCAACTTTACCGCCTCCAAGCTCAAATGGGTCAAGGACAACGAACCACAGCTTTATGCAAGGGCGCACAAGTTCATGCTGCCGGGGGATTATATCGCCTACAAGCTCTCGGGCACGATCAATACCACCGTCCCGGGCCTCTCCGAGGGGATCCTTTGGGACTTCGAACAGGGGAAGGTCGCCGACTTTCTGTTGGAACATTACGGGATCGATCCGGGCCTGGTGCCCGATATCACGGATACCTTCTGTGAGCAGTCGGCCGTGGACAAAGGGGGCGCCCTGTCCAGCGGCCTTGCCGAGGGCACCCCGATCTATTACCGTGCGGGGGACCAGCCCAACAACGCCCTTTCGCTCAACGTGTTCGAGCCGGGGGAAGTGGCCGCCACCGGCGGTACCTCCGGGGTGGTCTATGCGGTCACCGAGAGCCTATCGGCCAAGGAGAGCTCGCGGGTGAACAACTTCGCCCATGTGAACTACCGCGTAGGGGCGGCCCCGCGCATCGGAAAGCTATTGTGCATAAACGGTGCCGGGATACAGTACCGTTGGCTGCTCAACAACCTGGCGGTGGAATCCTATGATCGGATGAACGAACTGGCCGAGGCGGTGGCGATCGGTTCGGACGGGGTGCTGCTGTTGCCCTTCGGCAACGGGGCCGAGCGCATGCTGGACAACAGGGAGATCGGTTCGCGCCTCTCGGGGGTGAACCTGAACAACCACACCAAGGGCCACCTCTGCAGGGCCGCCCTGGAGGGGATCGCCTTCTCCTTCGTATACGGCATGGAGATCATGCGATCGGACGGCATCGATATAAAGGTGCTGCGCGTGGGCAACGACAACCTGTTCCGCTCGAGGATATTCGCCGATACGATCGCCACCCTTATCGGGCAGCAGATCGAACTCTACGATACCACCGGGGCGATCGGGGCGGCGCGTGCGGCCGGGCTCCATAAAGGGGACTTCGAGGGCTTCGGGAGGCTGGTCATGGAAAACGACCATGTGGGGACCTTCGTTCCCTCCAAGGAGGGGGAGGCCTATAGGGCCGCCTATCAAAACTGGAAGAAAGAACTGGAATCAGTGATCGACATATAACAACAACCATAAAAACAGACAAGGACATGACCATATTGGGAGACAAGGAATATTTCAAGGGGATCGGGGAGATCCCCTACGAGGGCAAGGGATCGGACAATCCCCTGGCCTTTAAATACTATGATGCGAAAAAGGTGGTGGCCGGCAAGACCATGGCCGAGCACTTCAAGTTCGCGGTGGCCTATTGGCATACCTTCTGCGGACAGGGGGCGGACCCTTTCGGGCCGGGCACCCAGGATTTTGAATGGGACCGAGCGGGGGACCCTATGCGGGCGGCAAGGGACAAGGCCGATGCGGCCTTCGAGTTCATCTCCAAGATGGGCTTCGGCCATTTCTGCTTCCATGACTTCGACCTGGTAGCGGAAGGGCCCACCCTGGCCGAATCCGAGCGGCGCCTCTCGGGGATCGTCGACTATATCAAACAAAAGAAAAACGGCTCGGGGATCGAGCTGCTATGGGGAACGGCCAACTGCTTCTCCAACCCGCGCTATATGAACGGGGCGGCCACCAATCCCGATTTCGACGTGGTGGCCCGCGCCGGGGCACAGGTGAAGATGGCCATCGACGCCACCATTGCCCTGAACGGGGAGAACTACGTCTTCTGGGGAGGGCGCGAGGGCTATATGTCCCTGCTCAATACCGATATGGGAAGGGAGCTCGACCATATGGGGCGCTTCCTGGAAATGGCAAGGGACTATGCAAGGGCGCAGGGCTTCAAGGGAACCTTCTTCATAGAGCCCAAGCCCATGGAGCCCATGAAGCACCAGTACGACTTCGATTGCGCCACCGCGATCGGCTTTTTGAACCAATACGGGCTACAGGACGATTTCAAGATGAACATAGAGGTCAACCACGCTACCCTGGCACAGCATACCTTCCAGCACGAGATCGCCGTGGCGGCCAAGGCCGGCATGCTCGGCAGTATGGACGCCAACAGGGGCGACTACCAGAACGGGTGGGATACCGACCAGTTCCCCAACAACGTGATGGAGCTCACCGAGGCCATGCTGGTCTTCCTCGAGGCGGGGGGGCTACAGGGAGGCGGTGTCAACTTCGATGCCAAGATACGTAGGAACTCCACGGACCTGGAGGATATCTTCCACGCCCACATCGGAGGGGCCGATACCTTTGCAAGGGCATTGATCGCGGCCGATGCCATCATTTCCTCCTCAAGATACGCACAGCTCAGGGAAAACCGATACGCATCCTTCGATACCGGAAAGGGCCGCCAGTTCGAACAGGGGAAACTGGACCTGAAAGACCTGTACGATATCGCGGAAAGCAATGGGGAGATAGCGGCGAAAAGCGGTAAACAGGAACTCTTCGAGAACATCATTAACCAATATATATAGGGGATATGA